>JBAZUT010000007.1 GCA_041661265.1 Candidatus Paceibacterota bacterium
TTTATTATACGCAATTCCCCCGTCTCCGGTTATTTTGAAATTCAAAATATCTCCGAACTTGCTTCCGACAAACGGAATGCAAATGATATCGAGACAAGGATCATTGACATTGATCGCCTGGATCGATATCTCTTTTTGAATTCCGCTGCCATCGCCCGAAACGTCCATATTCATTATTCTCACCCTTCTCTCCGCGGTATCTCCGGGCAAAAAGTTCGTGTTTTGGAACAAGGGGTTCGAATCCGCGCATCCCGCGCTTTGGCACAAAAGTTCCCAATCTGATCCGTTCCATACCTCAACTTTTATCTCATTGGCTCCTGCCGCCGAAACCTGTCCGGCAATAGAAATATTTCCGGCAGCAAGGATGACCGCCATTAAACAGAACTGGATAATTATTTTTCCTATCATCATAAAGATATCCGATTAATTATATGCCCGCATCTCCTTCGACCACGCCCTGCGACTCGCCTCCCGCAACGACATCTTTCGGATTCACCGCCTGGATCGTTTTCCCGCCATCCTCGGGATCTCCATTCTCTCCATTCACATCATTTGAGGGAGCAGGATCAACAAGCGCAACAACATCGCCTACATCCGCTTCTTCATCACCAATCGTGCCCGGAACGGCTTCGCTTGAAGCATCAACGCCACCGGCCGCATCCGAAGAAGAATCAGGACTCTCTGTTATCAAAATATCATTTCCGGTGTTTGGATCGCCGATTGTTTCGCCCGCAATTCCCTGATCGGCTTCCGCAACCGCACCCTCGCCGCTGCTGCCCTCCTGCGGAATCATGGCGCTTTCTTCACCAGCAACATCACTTGATTGAACCTCCGCAAGCCCATTCGAATACGATTCCGTCGAAGCAAGATTTTCAGGCGTTTCATTTGATTTTCCCGGAGTAGGGATCGGATCAAACCATGAGCCTGTTCCATCCGGAATTCTCGCATAGGATTTATTTCCGGGCACCACAGAACAATCGTCTGAAGCGCTTTCGCCATTAATGCTTCCCGGAGTCGGCTCGAGATCGCAACCGCCGCCGCCCGAATAGCTGTATGAATCGATCACATCGTTCTTATCGTTGTAAAATATTATTGTCTCATCGCCCCTGTTGTCCAAAATAGCTCCATTCATATAGACCACAAGCCAGCCATGAGCCGGAATTATGGTCGACTCCAGCGTATTGCTGCCGGTGATCTCAACCGTATTCTGATCGGCATCCTGGAAATACCATCCCGCAAGATCAAGGTCGGAATTTCCGGTGTTATACAATTCGATCCATTCGCCCTTTGGCATATGGTCCTTGTCCTTGCCGAAATCAGATCCATATTCTTCGCCGTCTGGGTTCGGCAAAAATTCATTCATTACGACAGATCCGGGACCATTGTCTTCAGGATCTTCCTCGCCTTCATTATTTTCTTCATGATCTTTTTTCTCCTCCGGTTTTTCATCGTCTCCCGAACTGCACCCGCCGTCTTCATGATCGGAACATTCCTCGCCGCTCTCTTCACCGCTCGAGACCCACTCCCCGCTCCCGACCGTATCGGAAACTTCTTCCACATCCGAAAATCCTCCGCCCGGGATGCTGATATTTTCCTGCCAACCGGAAACTATATATTTCATGGTGCAAGTCTTTCCGGCAAGCGAATCCGGCGCATCCGCAGGCAGTCCGATAAGGAACCTCCATTCATTTGCCGAATCTGAAAAAACGGACGACTTATAATCAAAGCTGACAAGGTTTCCGGAATACATGAGAACTCCATTCAGATAAGCCTCCACCGTAAGCTTTTCGCAAAGATCCGCATCGCCCGACGCCTCTTCGGCTTTTATGCCGTGCAGGAAATTCAATCCCTCATGCTTGATGATGACGGTGTCTCTCCAAACGGATACGGCCGGAGTTATCTTTACGCTATCTCCGTTATCGAATTTTTCGTTGATTTCGCTGACGCAGTCATTCATTTCCTCGGGAGTGAATCTGTCCGTCTGCCCCGACAGGACCAGATTCGCCTCAGCCAGGATTTCGCCGACTGTCATGCCTTCGCCGACAGCCATTTTTTCACAGGGGATTCCAAGGTCGCTGGCATGAAGTTCTTCAAGTTTGCCTTCGTTGATGCCAAAGTCAGGATCGAATTCATCAAACCCCATGTTTAGCGCCAGAGAAACAACTTGCCCCGCCAAAACTCCCGCTTCGGTTTCGGGCGGATCCTCATGGTCTTCCGTGAATGCCCCGGGGGTTTTCCCCGCAGGCAAGAAATCCCTTATAGCTTCGCTCGTTGAAAAATGCGCAAAGTAGCCGGACGCTTCATCTCCGACCGTCAGCCCGTTCACAAATACTTCATTGAAATGCTCATCTCTGTAGTCTCCGGGATTATCGCCTACAGCTCCGTTAATGCAATTCCCGCCGCCATGTCCTTTGCCATTCTGGCCCTCGGAATCCGCATCAACACAATCTTCATTGCCTCCATTTCCCCATCCGCCCTGGGTCTGGGTCCTGAACCCGTCCGACATCATGATACTAAGTGAAAAATCCAATTGAGCCGCGCTGAACTGATTGTTTTGCGAAGTCTCGACATCATTGAAATATGCATCCGTTCCGACTATGGATATGATCGAAAACCAATTAATGGCCACAATGAGGAAAGAAGCGACGATCTTGTTCAGAAATCTTTTGCCCGATATCTCCTTTCTGAAAGATCTATAGCAGGAAGAAAGTGCGGCGCGGGATTCTGTTTTCAATATTCTCACGGGTATGACAAAAGATATGAGAACTTTAGCATCTTTTCTTTCCTTGGAATATTCTTCGTAGACAACCCTGATCCTTCTTGAAACCATTTTTTTTGGCGCGACAGAACTCCTCGAAGATCTTTTTCGGGTTTTTACAGCCTTCGCCTTCCGGCTGATTATTTTTTTGTCCGTCTTCTTTTTCATCTGCGAGATATATTATATATTCATCCGTGTTTTGATCTATCGTTTACCATTTATGTTTTCCTCTATTCCTCGATCGTTCCCGGTTAAATAAGATTTGCTTATCCAACCACCCCTCACCCCTCCTTATCTAAGGCGGGGAAATTTAGAAATTGGATATTCAATGGAAATTAGAAATTATTTTGTCCTATTCTTCGTCCTCCCCTTCATTCTCATTTCTATTCACCTCTTGAGAGCCTGCCTTGCTCGCCTCGCTGTCAGCCTCCGGCGAAGCGGGCCACGAGGCATGGGGGTTAGGGGTTTTGCTGAAAGTAACTTCAGATGTATTCCCCTCTTGAGAGGGGTTAGGGGTTTTGCTGAAAGCAACTTCAGATGTATTCCCCTCTTGAGAGGGGTTAGGGGTGTGTTTACTTTTCCCCGAAACTTTCAATTCCTTCCGAATATTCAAAATCTCTTCAAAGATCACAATCACGCACGGGACGATCACCAAAAGAACGAATCCGGCCGGCTCTTTTGCCGCGGCAAGAAGATATCCCGCATAGGGAATGCTCGCCTGCACCCTGCCGATGACCTTGCCTTCGGAAACTCTGTCCGTGTCTTCAGTCTTGTTCGCATCGCCCTTGGTGATGAAATATGTCTTTCCCGCCGCCACCTCAAGATCAACAACTCTGTGCGTCGTGGTCTTGTCCTTGCCCGCATCCCCGAATGTGATGACATCCCCCGCTTTATAGTCCGCCTCAGGCCTCACCACAACCACGCTTCCGGTGTGAATTGCAGGCTCCATCGATCCGGATTGTACGATAAGCAATCTGTAATTACCCGGGATCGGAAGCATTGAACCGACGACAAACAGGACCATCAAAACAAGAAAAACCGTGAATATTCCATTAAGCAGCTTTGAGATTTTCATATTCAACTATACTTATACAATTAATATATTAATTGCAATTATCATCAACTGCGCCATTGCAATTATTGTCTATGCCGTCGCATATTTCTGCAGACGGCGAGTTAGGCGTGCAGATATTTATCACGCCTCCCGTGCAATTATTCACCGTGTTCTGGCATGCCCCCACTCCGCAGGTTGTCGTACCCATAGCTTCGTCGATCGCGCCATTGCAATCATCATCGAGACCGTTGCATGTCTCTGCAGCCGGGAGAACATTCTGAACGCACATCAATCCGCCAATTTGACATTGAGTTGTTCCTGCCGCACAAAGCCCAAGCAGACCTGTTGAGCAAGAAGCGCCTCCGCTGGGATTTCCCTCATCGATCGTTCCATTACAATTATTATCTAAATTGTCACACGTCTCCACAGTTGGAGTTCCAGGCGTACAGGAATTCAACACACCGCCTGTGCAGTTATTCACCGAGTTCTGGCATGCGCCAACACCGCATATAGTCATACCCAAACCCTCGTCGACTTGCCCGTCGCAATTATTATCAAGCGCGTCGCAGACTTCCAGGGCTGGCAACACCTCGCCGACGCAGGATCCCCAGACATTATTTGAACAGATCTGACTTCCTGCTTGGCAAATACCGACGCCTAATGTGCCTGACGGACCGGAATAACAAGCTTGGGCCGAACCGTTATTGCATACAGGGTTCTCGATCTGGCACGCAGCGGAGCATCCATCTCCATTCACAGTATTTCCATCATCGCATTGCTCTGCGCCATTCATGATTCCATCTCCGCAAATGGCTTCATTTCCGCTCAGGCTCGAACAGAGAAAATTTTCCATATGCCTCGCCTGAATAGCTGAAATTTTCAGATCGCCTTCCAGACTGTCTGTTTGAATTATATTATTCGTTGCAAGCGGAAGATTCCATTTCACGCCATAACAAACCGTTGAACCGCCGCCAATCGGCGCACCATTATCGCCCGAATCCGCGATCGGCCAAATCCCCGCCTGGGCAGGCTGATCGATCACGGAAGCAGTCTCGTCGTCGTCGAGGATATTATTGCAGGCATTTGCCCCCGCTCCATTATCTTTCCAGATAGTAAATAATATTTTGCTCTGCAATTCGCCTTGCCCCAGTCCCGGATTTCCGCATGTTTCATTTCCTGCGCCATATGCCAGGACCTCATCCTTCAGTTCCGGAGTTTCACAGTCATTATCATTATTTTTCAAATTTGCAACTTCCGCACAAAGCCAGGCGTCATTGTTGTCGACATGCAAACTGATCGTGTCTTCGCCAAAGTCACCCGGCTTCACATCGTTCAGATTGAAGAACAGCTCTCCGTTCAAGTCCTTCACCTCCCAGGAGCAAAAACATTGCTCCTCCGTCCCTTCCCACATATAAATCTCGCCAGCCTTGGAACAGATCTTTCCGTTATAGTGGCATGTGTTGTCGATCTTCAGATTCAATTTTCCGGCGACGAACTTGTTTCCCACGCTCGTTTCCGTGTCCTGGAAATAGGAATAAGTTCCGCCCGCCGCCAGCGCCGCAATTGCCACAATGCACAAACTTTTGATTATTTTCTTGTTCATATGTTTATTGCTTGTTAATTATTTAAAGTCTTTATCGCTCCCTCCTTTCCGGAGAAGGAAGGGAGCTAAAAAACTTTTACCCTGTTAAATAAGATCCTCTTGGATTTTAAATTGCATTGCAATTTATTTAACCGGATGAACTTGTAAAATTCCGTAAAAAGATCACCCGTCCGGCTTCAAACATTACTGCGCGCAGGTCGCTAAATTTTCCAATATTGTTTCCAAACCCGCATAGTTCGCTGTGTCGTAATAATGAGTCGACGGCGGAGGACTGACAATGTCACTTTGCAGGAATGTCGCATTAGAAGCGGTGATCCCGACTCCTACGCCATAGATTTCACTGCCTGCCGCTTTGGCCGTGTCTGCCTGGATCTCGGCCGCAGCTTGCGAGTTCGCAAGATCGCATGAAGGAAGCGCGGTATCGAAACAGCGATTAGGTTCTCCATCGGTTATGATAACAATCACGTCTTTCGAATCGGAATCCGTCCTGTCATGGCCATCTCCCGGATTCTGAAGCTCGATCCCTGCCAGTTTGATCCCATGCTGAAGATTGGTAAATCCTCCCGCAACAAGCGAATCGATCGCTGAATTTATCGCGGAAGCATCTCCGGTGAGATGCGCGTTCAGCGTTGCCGTGTCCGAAAAGCTCACCATGCCGATGTGAATGCCGTCTGCGGATGGAGCCAGAGTGCTCACAAAAGCTTTGGCCGCGGTCTTCAATTGCGCCAGTTCGGTTGTGTCGATGCTTCCCGACCTGTCAAGAACCAGCATTACGTCCGCCTTGCCGAAGCATTGATTGATGAATGTATTCGTGATCGTGCAGGAATTCACGCCACCGGCAGAAAGAGTGATGCTCCCGTTTGCTGCGCAATCTCCGCTGATAACTCCGGTATAATCCGCTTGCGATGTCTCGCTGACTGTGTAACTGCCCGCACTGAATACATTTTCAACTCCGCTCGCCACGGATGTCGAATCGACAAACAAAGGAAAATCGCTGATCTGTTTTGTTCCGCCGAAAACTATTTTTGTGACTGTCAGCTTTGCGTGAGTGTCCAGTATGTCGTCGTTCTTTATGGTGCATGCCTTATTCTCTCCGACACCAAGAACGATCTGTCCGGTTGCATCACAATCCGGTCCCATGAAAGAAGACGCATAGCCCGCAAGTCCGGTCTCGCTCACAGTATAGCTTCCCGGAGCAACCTGGACCGCAGCGCCTGAAGTGACCGGGATCGGCCCGCCGCCGTTATCAATGAAAAGCGCAAAATCGCCGACAACATTTTGTCCGCCGTTATCGTTCACGACCTCCTTGGTGACTGTGATCGTTGATAATCGAGGCTGTTCATTTCCGCAAGTGTAATCCGGGTTGTGCCTCGCTTGCACGGCGCGAAAAGCGATGTCCATCGTCGCGCCGTCGGTCTGGCTTTCATTCCCAAGCTGAGCGCCATCGCACGAAAATCCGGTTCCGCGGCCTGAAGTCGGCCCATTGCTTCCCGTCTTCCCCTGGCCGTCCTGGACAACCGGAGCGAGCGTCATGGTCCCAAAGCACCATCCCTTGCCTATATAATAGGTTTCCGATCCCTTGGCGGGCCCTGGAACTCCGGTCCACACATTGGTTGTGGAATCTGCCAGGTCTGCAGTGAATGTCTTGTCCTCGCCGAAAAAGTTCGTGATCGTCTGCGCGCCATTGGAAAGAAGCGTCTCGCCCTCTTCCAGCACATTATCTCCGTCATCGATCCACCAGGCCATCTGCACAAGACCTGCCAATTCTCCGTCCCAGGCATCGCCCGGCACATCCTGCGCGTCCGGAGCTTTGAGTTCCGGCTCGTTGGATGAAAGGTCGTCATTGGAAGTGAGCGACATATCCATGCAGAGCCACGCGTCATTATCGTTGACGTGTAGCGAAATGGTGTCCTCTCCTTCATCGTCCGGCTTCAGGTCCCTGAAGTTGATGATCAGTATCCCCTCTTCAAGGTCCGACGGCCCGAAGGTCGTTCCCGGGAAGGCTTCGCCGTTATAATAGCTTTCGTTGTCCACCTTGAGATCGATCGCTCCGGCCGCAAAAACATTTCCGCTCGATGTTTCCGTGTCGGAGAAGAAAGATGACGTTGCGCCGATCGCCATTGCGGCAACGATCCCGATGATGCCGAGGCTCATCGCAATTCTCTTGTTTACCCCGTGAGATAGTTTTCTCACAATTTTTATATTCATATTTTTCTCCTTTATGGCCCCGCCTACATCTGTTAATCATTTTTATGACAGAAATCTAACGGGGTGAATATTTTTATGGTTAATTATTAAATATTTTTATTATAGGGAGTATGATCTCGTTTTCCTCCCATTGGATAAGGAGGGGAAAATTATACAAGGATTTGAGTTCGAAATTTCCTTTCTTTCCTTCGCCATACAACGATAGACTTCGAATCTTTATCCTCCCCTCCTTTTGGAAAAAGAAGGGGGGTAAAAAACTTTAAGTATTACGGCAGAACCACGCTCGCGCAATTGAAATCCGGATTATTCCTCTGCTGTTCGGCATAAGCCGTGACATCTGCGGTAAACGAATCAGTCTGAGCAATGTTGCCCATAGTCGATCCGTCGCATAGGATATTATTACCTGAAAGCGACTGTGTTCCTGCGCACCAGGCCAGTCCGATATATTGAGCCGGACCCCCGCCCGTAAGCGAAAGTTGCAGAAGCTCGGTGTCAATCACAGGCGTATTCGGAGGCAAAAGCTGAATTTCGCCCAATTCGTAAATTCCATTATTATTCGCGTCATTCCATGCAAATGCCCTGATGAACTGTGAAAGCTCTCCGTACCCGCTTGGCAAACCGGCATTCAGCACATCGCCGGCCGCAGTCTCGGGAGCAATAAGATCATTTTCCTGGTCATCAACATTGTTTGTGATCAAACACGCAAAAGCGTCGTTTGAATCAACATGAAGACTGATAACATTTATTCCATGATCGCCCGGCTTCACATCATCAAATTTCCAGAAAGTATCGCCTTCTCCAAGATCTTTTTCTCCCCAAAGCGTGCAAGTTCCGCCATTTGGATAGGCGTTGCTGCAGCTAAGCTCTCTCGCACTGATATCGTCAAGGTATCCGCCATAGGAATTACTTGTTCCCATATCCGAGAACATAACTTTTGTAGCGGAATCAACCGCAACGAAATCATAGGAATACGATGTCCAGCTGGTGTTTGAACCGCCGGATGCTCCTGCGCCGATCGTATCATTCACAAGCACTGAATTGTCGCTCACAACCCTAACGGTCGCTCCGATAGTATTATCGGGAGCCGCAATTCCGGGACGGGGTGAATGCCAGAAAGTCAATCGATATTTTCCGCCGGCAACGGTTGTGATCACTTGAGAGATCGCCGAAGAGCCATAGCTGTCAAGTTCCGCAAGCTGGTTTCCTGCATGAGGATTTCCCGCCGCATGATCCTGGATCTCCAGGCCTGAACCGGACTCGATGGTCCAGCTTGTCAGACTGGCATCAGGATAGATCGCCCATCCGCCCGCCGGTACATCGGGAGTTTCAAATCCGCCGTTCGTGACAAGATCGCTTCCGGTTTCAACGCAATCACTCACGCACTCGCCTCCGTTATAGGATGCAAATGTGTGATCCACTTTCAAATCCAGATCGCCCGCAACAAAAATGTTCCCCGCCGACGTTTCCGTGTCTGAAAAGAAAGACATCGTCGCACCGATCGCCATCGCCCCGACAATTCCGATAATACCTAAACTTATAAGTATTTTCTTTCCGCCCGAAGTGGGCATAATTCTATTCATATCTTTTCGTTTATCCTCCTTGAATTATCTGTACTTTCCCCGTGAAATAATTTCGCTTCGGGCGAAATTCCCATCGTGCGGGATTTCACTGGGGTTTATTCCGTTAAATAAGATTCTTTGTATTTTGTCATTGCCCTCTTTTTGTCATTGCGAGAAGCGCAGCGACGAAGCAATCTTTTGTTTCGTACATTAGAATTCAGATTGCCGCGCTCTCCCGAATACTCGGGATCGCTCGCAATGACAGAAAAGCGCTGTTGTAGAATATATTTAACGGGGGTTTACCTCCTCCCGCCCATCGCAAAACGGGCGGGAGAGCAAAAGTCATCAATCGATTTAGTTATTCAAATCCTGGTAATTGATATATACATTGCCTTCAAACAAATACTGGCTTGGATTCCAAGCGATCATTGAACTTGTTCCGGCATTGTAATCAGATGCAAGAACCAACCAGATCTTTGCACCAACTGTAAAGTTGCCATCAGGCATTGAGGGTAAATCCATTCCCAAATCGATCGAAACTGAACCAGACGTGATTGTACCTGTTCCACTTGACGTATAATTGCCGATTAATTTACCGGGATTATTTCCTGGCCATCCATCAGCATAATAGATCAAGCTATAATTGGTATTATTAGGCAAACCTTGTGCAGTTAAAGTGTAGTCAAATGTATTTCCATCACCTACCCAAGTAAGATCAGCATAGGTGTTGTCATTGATCACTGTCCATGGACCACCTTCTACTATAGTTTCGTTTTCAAGTCGAAGTGTTTTGGCTGCCGGCGCAACGCTCGGACAAACAAAATTCGCATTGTTTCTGGACTGTATAACATAGAAGGAAACGTCAGCCTGATATGTGTCGGTCTGGATAATGTTTCCAACCGTGTTAGGAATACTCCAGCCGGCACCAATATAATAGGTTTGAGTACCAACTAATGGGCTGTTGGCCGAACCGTTAAAGACATTTCCTGCCGGAGTGGCCAAAGCATAAGTAATAGGCGCTAAGGGACCTGCGCTTGTTCCAAGCAAAATGTCGCCATTTTCCTTTTGGTATTTATTATCACCAGGAACTGCTCCACCTGTCGCACCAACATCAGCCCAGATTGTAAAGATCATATTCTGAGCAAGCTCTCCGTCGAAAATGCTGTCAGTGTTGACTGCGTCTCCTGCTTCCAATTCAGGTTCATTTGAGCTTACATCGTCGTTCTTGGTTGGAATAATATTGACGCAACCCCAAGCATCATTGTTGTCAACATGCAAGCTGATCGTGTTTTCTCCAGAGTCTCCAGGTTTTACATCAGCGAAATTAAAGAATCTATCGCCTAGTACAGTTAGGCCCTGTGCATCCTTAGTATCGCCTACTAAGTCCTTTAGTGCCCAAGTGCCATTGGCAACGTCCTGACCATTATATGTTGCATGACTGTCGATCTTCAGATCAATCGCACCGGCAGTGAAAGTGTTTCCTGTCGATGTTTCGGTATCGGAAAAGTATGAGCTTGTCGCTCCGATCGCAATTGCGCCGACAAAGGCGACAACTGCAAGACTTTTTACGATTTTATTCATAGTTTTTTGTTGTTAACTGTCGAACTGCGAAATACCTTTTTCAGATGTCATTGCGAGGATAGTTTGCACTGAGCGAAGTCGGAGTGCGGCAATCCCGAGTTTAATATCACATGAGATTGCTTCTCCCGAGCTCTCGGGATCGTAATGGCAGATATATAGCCTCGTAATCTTTAAATGACAAAAGTTTTTGGCTTTTCGTAGTTCGGATTGAATTAATTTAGTTGAACCGGGAAATAACCTTATGGAATTTGATGCTTTGGAAACTTCAACCACCCCTCGCCCCTCCTTGCAGAAGGAGGGGAAATTTGAACCTTTCTCCCTCTTGGATAAGGGGGAGATTAAGTGGGGGTTAGAAATCAATGTTCCCTGGCAAAAAAGTCATAAAATAATTTTCCGGAGATTTTTTGAGTTACCCGCCGTTTCCATTTTTGTGCCTTCCTTGCCGGATCAGACCTTCCAACAACTCCTTATCATTCCCCTCTCGAGAGGGGTTAGGGGTGTGTAAAATTATCTCGCACGATCCGCAACACACCCCCAAACCCCCTCTCCAGAGGGGACTTTTGGAATTCCCGAACGATCTTTCCCGCAAAGCGGGATCCGACAGGGATGACAAAAAACAGAGCTACTTCATTTGCAAGGAGCAACCTCCGGGATTTTAGTTTCCGGATATCGCAATCTTTCAAATGAAGTTTGCCCCTCCCTTGGCAAGCAACTTCGACCTTTGATAGTTTGTTATATAAATAAAAAAACCGCACAAAAGTGCCGTCTCTTTATTGTTTGCAAAGATTTACCCTCCAACAATATATGTTCGATCCCAAGTTTTTGCAGATACAGTTTCGCATATTCTTGTTGAAAATAATTTCTTAGAATATTCCCGCCTAGCGGAAGCTCAAAACCATAGCGTGCTATATGGATTCCCTTTGCGATCAAGCTGAAATTCGCTCTTTGTGAACCGATTCACTTCCTTGATCGCCCGAAATTTGGTCTTTTAAAAAACAACCTTAGTCGTTTGATATCTGTAGTTTACTTTACTATCGGAACATGTGTCAAACGTGCCATGTGGATAAGTGCAGAACACTTCGACAGAAGTGTTCTTTTATTATAGATCTATACTTTTCGAGAACGATTGCAGTTATGGTACGTTTTGACAAATTTCTAAGTTCTAATTTTTAATTCCTGCCTCCCGTAGGCAGGTCTAATCAATGAAAAAATATCTGAATTACAAATTGTAAATTCTTTCTGTGCTTTGTTTTTGTAGGGACAGGTTGTCAACCTGTCCTTTTCACAATTAATTTGCATTTTCGTAAAGTATAAAAATAAGACATAAATATTTTATGTCTTGCTTATTGCTCAGCTAATATTTCTGCGATTTTGGGGTTTCTCAGGACCAGGCCGGGAAACCGCTGTCCGGCGATCTCTCCTTCAAAAAATTCACCCAGCTCGCTTCCGAGATTCGCCCATTTCAGATCCGCCTGTCTGATCTTGACCACTTTTCTCATGGTTGAAAGATGCGTCCTAATGTTATTTTTCTTTGATATCGCTTCGAAGTTATCCGGATTTTTCGGCAGCCGATTGAGCTCAAAGGCAAGGACATCCCTCGCAAGTATCGTCGCGTCCAGATCTTTCATATTGTCTTTCGGGCCTGCTTCTTTCATGATGGCGGTTCTTTCAGCGTTCAACTTCTCCGAGATATCTTTGAGATCGAACAACCTCATCACTTTCTCGGCCAGCTCCAGATTTCCCGCAAATCCCGGGATCTCCTCGGGCTTCTTTCCTGTTGCCATTTCAATGAATCCTGAATATATTCCTCTCATTGCATCGACATCAGTCAGGGCTAAGCCGATTTCTACAAGATCATTAAACTTTTTCTCGGTTTCTTCGGCACTCCTTGCAAGCCGTCCCCTCCTCAACTCAAGCTCGAGGATCCTCTTCAGATCCTTCGCCTTCGCCAGAACCTCCGGATCTCCATTTGGTCCCGGAAAATCGATATGTTCGTTCGCAATCGCGAGTACGGCTTCAAGGTATCCGGGTGTCAGGCACTTTTCAGCCTCGTTTTTCATCCTGATCCCAAGATATGCTCCCACATTAATGATTGTTTCCACACAGAAATATTCCATAATATCTCTTTCCATGCGGCTCATCGATTTTTCCGTAATTCCCAATTGGGGAAAATCTGCGTATATGCCCTTCGCGAAATCCAACAATTCCGCTTTCAATTCATCTTCTGATTTTACATATTTTTCTGTCATTAATAGACCTCCCGATCTATATTTTGCCCTGTTTCGGCATGTGAACAATAACACTTTTTTCTTTTTTGTCAAGAATGGAAGAGGGGGTGAAATATAGAGAGTAGAGAGTAGAGAGTTGAGAGCGGAGAATAGGAATCTGAGAAGAAACTTCATTGAATTACGAAATGCCATAAAATTGTCATTCTGAACTTGTTTCAGAATCTACCGTCTGCCATCTAAGTCTATATTTATGCGTAAAACTCTGAATATCCCGAAACGAGTTCGGGATGACAAATATAATTTCGAAGTTCAATGAAATTTGCAATAAGCCCAAAAACACAAACTAAAAGTAAAAAAACAAAACGCAATATGCAAAGATACAAATGGTTTCGGATCTGGTATTTGTGTTCTGTGATCCGTTATCTTTAAGTCAATAAAAAATAAGACATAAATATTTTATGTCTTGGTTATTCTTTTGGCATCATGACCAATCCGACGATGACCGGCCCTCCCGCGCGCATATCCAGCACGTCATTGAGATCTTCTCCGCTGCCCCCGAACACTTCACCGCACTCTCCCTTGAGAGCCTCCCATTCCTGCTCCTTCTTATCGATTTTCAGCACCAATTTGATCTTTGCAAGGATATCCTCGGCGCATTTTTTCTCGAGCATGTCCTGGTGGTTTGCGGGAGCTCTGTTGAGGCGCCTGATCATGGATGAGATGATCTCTTTGGCAAGTTCCGTTCTTTTTGCGTCATATCTGACTTCTTCAGGCACGACCTCTGTGAGAATTAGGTCCTTTTCCTTGCTCAGCTCGATCGCCCTTGCTTCCACTTCTCTTAATTTCCGCATTTTTTCATCATCAGCAAGATCGCAATCCGCACCGCTGGCCATTGCCTCCATCATCATGCCCATGACCTCCTTTGCAGAACTGCTGGCAGTGTCTACCAGTCTCACGCTGCGAAGTTCAAGCCCAAGGATCTTTTTCAGATTTTGCGCTCTCGTTGAAGTTTCCCGGTTGCCGGCTTCTTCGCTGATCACGATATATTCGCCTGCAGCCTTTATCAGGACTTCCAGTTCTTTTTGAGTCAGATTTTCAGGCGATTCCTCGCTCATCGTCTTTCCCAAATAGGATCCGAGATGCAAAAGGAGGCGGCCCGAGAAGCTTTCTCTGACATCATCTTCAATCAATTGAATGGAATTCTCCATTCTTTTCCCTGCGTTCGGAAATTCTTGTGCTATGCCTTTCACGAAATCTATAACTTTTTGTTTCAATTCTTCTTCTTTTGTCATAAAGACCTCCCGGTCTCAAATATTTTGCCTATTTCGGCACCTAAAGAATATCACTATTTTCTTTTTTGTCAAGAATGAGAGGGTAGTAGAACGTAGAAAGTGGAGAATACGAATACAAAATTTTATTATATTACCGGATCATTTATCGCATTTTGTAAATTGATTAGTGAAAATTCTATTTGCCGTCAAACCACACTTCGCGACCACTGTCTCCCACCCCCTCCGCCAGCGGGCGGACAGGCTCTCTTGGCAGGGGGAGATTGATTTATTTTTCCTGCCCTTGGATAAGGGAAGGATCAAGGAGGGGTTGGAAATTTATCATAAAAAAATAAGACATAAATATTTTATGTCTTGTTCAATGCACTATGGACGTTTCCTCGATAATCCTTTTCCTGTTCAGGTTAAAAGGGTCAGTGTCATGTTCATGGGAAATATCGAAATATTCTTCGAGCTTTCCGGCGAGAATGTTCCACTCGACCTCCTTCTTCTTCAATTGAAGAAAAGTTTTCAGTTTTCCGAGCATGATCGCGGCTTGCTTTTTTTCTTCCACGTCTTTATAGCTTGCGGCGCTTCTGTCCACGCTCCTGATCTTCAGGGAAAGTATTTCCTTTGCGAGCAGGATCCTGCCCGGATCATAGACGACCTCTTCCGGCCTGATCGATCCCACGATCGCCATCCTTTCTTCTTCCAATTTCAAGGCTCTGTCCTGCAAAGCGAACATCTTCAATATTATTCCGGCCCGTGAGAGATTTGCGGCAAAATCCTCGATCTCTTCGGGCTTCTTCCCTTGCGCCAGCTCTATGAAGCTGGAATATATGCCTCTGGCCTTATCCTGATCCAAAATGGACCTGTCTTCGCCTACCAGCTCCTCAAGCTCTTTTGCAATATCCCTGGCACTAGCCACAAGATTTCTGCTCCGGATCTCAACTTCAAGGTGCTTGCTGAACCCTTCAAGCCTTTCAGGATCTATCCGGCCTGCGGATCCTTCCCGATCATTCATCAGTTCGAGAGTGATCGCGGCGAAGATCTTCAGCTCCTCCCCGGTCATCAATTGCTTCTGCGTCTCAGCCTGCAGTACACCTGCAATGTAAGTTCTGACGCTGAAAGCAACGGATCTTGAGAAATTTCCCATGACATCTTTTTCGATGCGCCGGATCGACGCTTCCATTCTTTTTCCGATACCCGGATACTCTCTCGCTATGCTTTTCACGAAATTTATAAGTTCTTGTTTCAATTCGTCTTCTTTTATCATATAGACCTCCCGGTCTCAAATACTTTGCCTTGTTTCGGCATGTGAACAATAACACTTTTTCTTTTTATGTCAAGAATGGGGAGAGAAGGAAGTGGAAAGTAGAAAGTAGAATGTGGAGAGTGGAAGACGGAAATTCTATCTGCCGTTAAACCTCCCCTCGCGCGCGCCTATCTCCCACCCCCTCCTACTCCCTCCGCCAGCGGGCGGACAGGCTCTCTTGGCAGGGGAAGAATGATTTATTTTTCCCGCCCTTGGATAAGGGGAGCCTGCCTGCCGGCAGGCAGGGATCAAGGAGGGGTTGGAAATTTATCATAAAAAAATAAGACATAAATATTTTATGTCTTGGTTATCTAGCGTTGAACATTCCCGGAATTGCATGCACGCAACATCCGGCCTCGGATTTTGTGATCTCGGCTGCGAAATAGTTCGCAAAGTCTACGCTTATTTTATTCCATGCAATCTCTTTCTCTCCGATCCGAATCAGCATCTCGATCTTTCCGAGAAGATCCTGGGTGTCCTTTTTCTCCCTGACGTTCTCATAGTTCGCAAGATTTCTCCGCAATCGTCTTATTTTCAGGGAGACTATCTCTCTTGCAAGTTTCATCTTCTTGGTATTGAGCAGGTTGCGCGAAGACCCGATCTCGTCCATGATCGCCTGTTTCGCGCGATTGATCTCATCCGCCTGCTCTTTGAGGCTGAATAACTTCATTATCTTCTCCGCACGATCGAGATTTTTCGCCAGATCCAAAACCTCCTCGGGCTTCTTTCCTTTTGCCATTTCGACATAACCGGAAAAGATCCCGACCATCAGATCCGCTTCCAGCAATGAACCATCGCCGATCAGATTGTCAAGCTCCTCTGTGACGCTTATATTTTTCTTTACAAGCTTTTCACTCTCCAATTCAAGCTCCAGGCATCTCCTGAGTTTTCTCACTTCCGTAAGGCTCTGCGCATTGCCGTTTCCATCCTCGATCAGAATGTGCTCATCGATCACGCGGATCATGTCTTCTGTATCTTTTGTATTCTTGTACAAGGAAGTTTCATCTCTCATCATCCTGCCTACATAGGATCCGACGCCCTGGACAAGTTCCGGCGAGAAATCCTGCATGATATCCGCCTCTATTTCCTGCATCGAATCTTTCATTTTCTTGCCCACATTGGGAAATTCCGTTCCGACGTTTTTCACGAAATCTACCAATCTTTGTTTAAATTCATGTTCTTTTGTCATAATAGACCTCCCGATCTATGTGTTTTTGCCTTATTTCGGCATTTGAAGAATAACATTATTTTCTTTTTTGTCAAACTCTGATTGGAGAGTGGAGAGTGGAATGTGGAAAGTTGAGATACAAATTTATAATAAGCTTAATAACACAAATCCCCTCTTGAGAGCCTGTCTGTCCGATGGGCAGGTTATGACACAATAATAAAACAAAAGCCGGCCTCAGCTTGAGAGGGGCTGGGGCGTTTCAATTTGATCGTAAAAATTCTAATTCCTGCTTACCGGTAGGCAGGTCTGATCAATGATCAAATAACAAATTGAACATTGAATAATTGTCAACCGTAGGCTGATGAGCCTTTGGCTCAAAAATTCAATGATAATTGGAAATTGATTATTGAAAATTATATTTATATCTCCCTCACATCGGTCTTTCCGCAAAACGGGCAGACATAGAGAACTTCTTCCGCTTCTTCTCCGATTATGAATTCAACGACCTTCATTCCGGCCTTGGTAACAAGATTATTCTTTTTCGCGGCAAAATAGAACGCTTCGTGTTCGCTTATGAACATCCCCTCCCGCGGACATTCGGGATTCTGGCATTGGATGGCATCTGCCCTGTATCTTCCGGGCTGTTTTTCGCCCGAAGGCGGATTGAAATCATCCCAATCCGGATAGCTCCTGAAATGCTTTTTGAATAGTTTTCTGTCATACCAGGTTTTATGGCGATGCATGTATTTGTCTTATTGAGTTTATCTGTATATTTTGTCCCAAATAGTTCAACGATGTTTATACACGTAACTTTAATTAAAAATTAAATATCAAAAATAAAAATGACAGTTTAAAATGATAAAATTATTTCTTGCCTTTCAATGTCAATATGCTTGATGCCAAAATATTAGCTATTTCCAATAATTCCTTCAGTAACCAATGCAACTCGTTCTTTTCGCCTTTATTTGTGTCTTTCAATAGCATTAGCCACACTTTCGATTCATTGGCAGACTTTAATGCATGGGTGAAAAAATTGATAAAATCTTTTTTTGAGCTCGCGGAATTAGCTTCAATATAATTTGCAAGAATGCTTGTTCCACTTCTGAGCAGTTGCCTTCCTAAAACACTGCACGTTGAATCTCTCGGAAGCTTGTCAATAAACCCTATCAGCCTCAAGACCCATCCATAAAGCCT
The DNA here is from genome assembly GCA_041661265.1 of Candidatus Paceibacterota bacterium. NCBI lineage: Bacteria > Bacillati > Minisyncoccota > Minisyncoccota bacterium. The sequence continues at coordinate 17,937 of JBAZUT010000007.1, forward strand.
TTTTTTGAATTCATTTTTAAACTTTGAATTGTTATTTTCCATTTTGATTTTTGCATTTTGAATTAATTCAAACACTCACACTTTATTTTTTTCGTTTACGCAATTCATTTTCATTCAAATCTCTTCAGCGTGTGGGAATCGCCGGATTTTTCAATAACGCATTCAAAATAGTTGCCTTCCTCCCCGATCGCCATCTTCTCGATCATCAGAAAATCACTGGGAATTATCTGGTTTTTTTTATCCCCTATCGAATCCAATTCGAACCATTCCAGGACCCCTTCGATATCATTGGATATTTCCATTGTTTTCGGATCAAGCCTCGAGACATGCAATAAAAAATGCTGGATGATCCCGTTTTCGACAAGATGCTCGGAAACAAGGCCGAGGTATTTTTCAAACTCGGTTTCGATCCCCGACTCTTCCATGATCTCGCGCCTTGCGGCACCCTGGAAGTGCTCGTCTTTTTCGATCTTCCCACCGGGAAGCCCCCAAAGTCCGACATAGTCCCCCTTGATCCGTTTGATCAGGAGAATCTTGCCATCTTTTATTACTGCGGCGATGGCGACCGCAAGCGGTTTTTCACTTGGCATAGATTTGATGTTAGTTTATTCCATTATATCAAATCGGGATATAATAAAAAAGCTCCATCCGATTTGTGGCGTAGCACTCAAATTAAAAAAATTCCGCTTATTGCGGATTTGATTTTTTTTGATTCATGCGACAGACATCACCACTATCAGGCCGATAAATAGCGACATGAGCAATATCACAGACCCTCCCACGATCATCACTTTTTTTGAATACATGGACTTGTCCGGATTCTTCTTCAGCGCGAAAAGCGACGCTTTGTAGCAAATGATATTTGCCGCCAGAAATATTCCGATCATGAACAGTATTGCCCGGCTTGCGGAATTGATCGTCCATATCATCTTCGCCGCTGAGACCAGGAGAAATGCCGCAAGAAAGGAAAATGATCCGAAAATCAATCCCATCGTCTTCATATCATCCTGCATAAATTCTTCTTTGATTCCTATAGAAATTCCTCCGTTATCAATTTACACATGCCGACATTATACTCCATTCCGAGCTTCTTGTCAATCCCGGAAAAATCGTCTTAAGCTATTGCTGAAAGCTATTGCTGAATTCAACGGATGTACCGGTCAAATACAAAAACGCGCCGTTTTGATCCGGCGCGCTTTTTTATCTTAAACTATTTTTTTCCTTTTTCTCCGATGATCTCGTCTGCGATATTCTTCGGAACTTCCTGGTAGTGGTCGAATTCCATTGTGTAGTTCCCTCTTCCCTGAGTCATAGACCTCAGCTGGGTCGAGTATCCGAACATCGTTGCAAGCGGAACGGAGGCATCGATGACCTTCACCTGTGCTCTGTCTCCCATGTTCTCGATCTGGCCCCTCTTCGAGCTCAGGTCTCCGACGACGTCGCCCATGAATTGGTCCGGAGTGGTGACTTCCACTTTCATGATCGGTTCAAGAATGATGGGTCTTGCTTTCTTGAATGCTTCCTGCAGTGCGAGGGATCCTGCGATCTTGAATGCCGCCTCGGAAGAGTCAACTTCATGATATGATCCGTCAGTCAGCGTAACTTTGACGTCCACAGCGGGATATCCTGCGATCACGCCTCTTTGCAGCGCTTCTTCGATCCCTTTATTCACAGGCTTGATATATTCCTGAGGAACAGATCCGCCCTTGGTCTCATCAACGAACTCATAGCCCTTTCCGCCTTCAAGAGGCTCGATCCTGATCCAGACATGCCCATATTGGCCGCGGCCTCCGGACTGCCTGATGTATTTTCCCTCGGCTTCCGCACTGTCCTTGATTGTCTCCCTGTATGCAACTCTCGGTTTTCCGATATTCGCTTCAACTTTCATTTCCCTGAGAAGCCTGTCAACTATGATCTCGAGATGCAATTCTCCCATTCCGGAAATGATGGTCTGTCCCGTCTCTTCGTCGGTCTTCACTCTGAATGTCGGATCTTCGTCCGCAAGCTTCTTCAGCCCGAATCCCATTCTTTCCTGATCTCCCTTGGTCTTCGGTTCGATCGCGATCGAGATGACCGGCTGAGGGAAAACGATATTTTCAAGGAGTATCGGCTTTTTCTCATCGCAAAGCGTGTTTCCGGTGGTCGTGTCTTTGAGTCCGACCGTCGCCGCAATTCCGCCGGCGAATACCTCATCAATCTCTTCTCTGTGATTCGCGTGCATCCTGAGGATTCGTCCGATCCTCTCCTTGGTTCCATTGCTTGAATTCAGAACATATGTACCGGCCTTCAATACTCCGGAATATACCCTGAAATATGTCAGCTGGCCCACGAAAGGATCCGTTGCAACCTTGAAAGCCAGAATTGAAAGAGGCTCATCATCAGAAGCGCTTCTTTCGATCTCAGCTCCGGTGTCCGGATCGGTTCCCTTGACCGGCGGAATATCAACCGGGGACGGGAGATAATCAACGACTCCATCAAGAACAAGCTGAACGCCTTTATTTTTGAGCGCCGTTCCGGTAAAAACCGGGAACATCTTGTTGGTGACCGTTGCCGCCCTGATCCCGTTTTTGATCTCTTCTTCCGTGATCTCCTGGCTGTTCAGATATTTTTCCATGAGAGCGTCGTTATGCTCTGAAACCTTCTCAACCATCTGCGCCCGCCATTCTTCCATCTTTTCTTTGTATGCCTCGGGAACTTCTTTTTCGATGACTTTTTCACCCATGTCGCCTTCGAAATAATATGCTTTTCGGTTTATAAGATTTATCACGCCTTCAAAATTTTCCTCACTGCCAATCGGGATCTGGATCGCAACTGCATTCTTGTTGAGCTTTTCAAGAATCGAATCAAAGCTCTTATAGAAATCCGCACCCATCCTGTCCAATTTGTTTATAAAGCAAAGCCTCGGAACTTCATATTTGTCCGCCTGTCTCCAAACCGTTTCACTCTGGGGCTCGACTCCGGCAACTCCGTCAAAAACGACAACTCCGCCATCAAGGACCCTCAAGCTTCTTTCGACTTCCACTGTAAAATCCACATGTCCCGGAGTGTCGATCAGATTCAGCTGATGGCCCTTCCAGACGCATGTCGTTGCGGCCGAAGTTATGGTTATTCCCCTCTCTCTTTCCTGCTCCATCCAGTCCATGGTCGCTTCTCCGTCGTGAACTTCGCCTATCTTATGGCTTACTCCGGTATAAAAAAGAATTCGTTCGGATGTCGTAGTTTTTCCGGCATCGATATGGGCGATTATTCCCATGTTTCGGACCTTCTCGATCGGGTATTGTCTTGGCATAATTTTAGTAAGTTAAACTTAAATTTTTTATATTAACAAAACATAAACAAAGCCTGAATGGACTTTATTCCGACATTCTTTCAAATTGTCTGTTTTGTCTGATTTACTAGAACATTATATTATCAATATCCGCAAATGTCAAATGCTCCGCTTTGCGATTTTCCCGTTGTGCGCGGATAAAATTCTATCCGCAGGGTCAATTTGACATAGAAACGTTAATTATATACCATTCAATCATCGCTGAAATGCGAAAGGTGTGAATTATGAAGAAAGAAAAAATCAACCGAAAGGACAGGCCCAAACCCACAAAGAAACAGGATCAGATCATCGGACCGAAAAAGCTTTGTGAAATTCATGGCAAAACTTGGAATGAACATTTTTCCGCGCTTAATGGCAACAAAAAGAATGTTTTCTATGAAATTGATGCGATTAAAAATAAAAGCACATTGGATGATCCGAATTATCTGCTGAGCATGATAGAACATTATAAGAATAAGGCCGGAAAGCGATCTGCGATCGCAAGAATGATACTCAATCCCGGCAGATGGGAAGAACATTTTCCGAACCTGGAAGATATCTGCGTCAAAGACGGACACAAGCTTGTGCTTTATCAGGAGATAGACAGCAAAGAAGACCTGAATAGGGCGATCAAAATACTGGGCAAGGAGGCGACAAACAAGATCAGCATAATGCTATGCTGACAAATAAAAAAAGAGAGACATCGTTCTCTCTTGTTTATTATTTCAATTTCCAAAAATGTCAGACTTTTTCCAGGACCACGCAAGAGGACAACAGGTCCTTGCCGAGAGTTTCCCGGTCTCGTTTCAACATTATCTCCTGATAGCCTACGAATTTCCCTTCGTCGTCCAGGACCTTGACCAGCTTTGTGTAATATGGAGCATCATAGCAGTCGCCGCTTTTGATGATCTGTTCGGCTTCATATGCCGTATTAACGCGTCGCTTATACTCGTCCTTTATATCTTCAAAAACTCCGCTGATGCCGATATTAAGACTCTGGGCGTAAGTTGATGCGCGAATCAAAGCTTCGACTGTGACTGCATAGAGCCAATACCTAAATTCCTGATTCCACTCTTTATGTTCCACTTTTATCTGTGGAACTCTCTGGATCAGCCTGGTGATAGCATAATTGAATTCTCCAAGATAGGCTCCTTCATATTCATATCCCTCTCCAACCTCGAAGATCGCTTTGGCGAGACGAGATGAATGATCCTGCGAGACTTCGCCACCCTTCAGCAAATATGCCAGTTCGTCAGCTACTCTGAAAAAAATGTTCCCATACACTTTGATCAGAGATAAATTGTTCGTTATTTCATCAGCAGCTTCTCTGGCCAGGCCCTCGACAGCTGCATCAAGGATCTCCCTGTCTTTCGATCTGTGATCAGTTTTTTTACTTGGTACATAAGGCATGATCTTCCTCCTATGCCCACTTTACAGAATAAACCGGAAAAGTCAACTTGTCCGGTTTCAATACCTGCCTATACGGCCCGCTTCGCAAAATGCCGAGAGTAAGGCGAGCAGGCAGGCCCCGACGCTCCGCCCAAGGCGGATAAACTTCCCGTCCGATCATTTGAAGCTGCTATTTAATTTTCCATTTTACTTTTTTCATTTTAACTTTTTCTGTGGTCGCTAGTGGAATCGAACCACTAACCTTTCGAATGTGAATCGAATGCTCTAACCAGTTGAGCTAAGCGACCGGGATCTGACAATTTCTCAGCCCGAGGCTGATGAGTCTATGGCTCATAATTTTTAATAAATGAACAAATCTTAATGTCCAATGAACAATTCCTCATTGAAAATTAATCAATTGTAAATTTAATGAAAATTGATAATTGTAAAATTGAAAATTATAACCCTTACTATGCAACCTATATCTTATATCACACTTTTATATCTTTTTCAATACTAATTGACTTTACCTCTTTTTGAATATCAAATAGCTGTTATCTTTCGCCTTTCCGCTTCCAAAACCTTTCGTTTTGATAAGCGCATATTCTCCTTTCAGCTTTTGTCCGGACAAAGAAAAGCTCATCTCTTTTATTTCTCCGTTCTCGCCGTATTTTATGTCCTTCAGCTCATATGTGCCGCTATCCCAGACACTAACTTCGCCCGCGCCATAACTTCCCTCCTCAATAGTTCCTTCAAAATCGATATATTCCGGATCATGATCCTCGACATGGATCGCAAGTCTTTTTACGCCTATATCCGACGGAAGGTTCTTGGGCACAGCCCAGGACTTCAAAACCAGTTTACCGCCCTTTTCGCTTTCGGGCATCTCAAGACGGAAGTCATAATGAAGATGACTTGCATGATGCTCCTGAACTACAAAACGCGGATTTTTTTCTTTCATTTCCTCCATAGATCCATGCTTATAATATCTATTGACATAATATTACTTTTCTATACATTTAACAACATAGGAGCGAGAAAATGCTTTTAATGAGGAAAGTAAGGAGATTCCAAGACCACAGGGCATTCCCCCGCCATCTTGCGAAAACAGACCTGGTGAGCCAGCTTCCTCAGCAATTCGTGCAATTCGGAGACCTCTTGGCCAGAGCGCGAACGAGGTCATTCAAACAAAACGACCTCGGTTTTGCCTGCAATATAATTGCAAAGCTCGCAAGCTTCGAAGCCATGAACACGGGATTTTATTGCAGGTTCGGAAAATCGATCCTCGTGCCCAAGATCGATGGAAACGAAAATGTGTATCTAGTCAAAGATTGCGCGATCATGTGCCAAGAATATGAATTGGAGGAAGTCAAAAGAAACATCGAAAATACTTTTTTCGAAAAATACAGGATAAGAATAAAACTGGAACTGAACGTAAACTCGCAAAAAAGCGAGTCTTTTTTTAGAGAACGGACCTTCGCCGGAAAAAAATTCTGCCATATCCCGAGCAATCAAATGATAAATTGAAAAAACGAGTCCAAACCGATAGACTCTTTTTTTTGCTAAAGTCCGCACAGGCATTCCATTTGACATCTTCGCCAGGTTAATATATATTCAAGAGTTGCTTTTCGGGAGATATTCAAAAGGCAACGAATATGTGAATGCGTTTAAGGAGGTGTTCGCTTGGAAGCGGATGAAAAAATAAACAAAATACTGAAACTGGGCGGGATCGAGAACAAGGACAAGCTGGAAAAGGATTTCCGGGAAGCGATATTGCTGATAATCAAGAAAAAATATTTCCACGGCAGATTCAATCCCAAAGGTGATATTGATTTCCATGGTATGGCATCAGAATCCACTCTCGATAAATTAGGCCAGACAGAAGCGGCGGTTGAATCCATCAAAGATTTCCGTCTTGAAACGGAACAGCGCCACATAGATCTGATGTTCAGTGAGATCGCCTCAATCTATGACAAATATTTCACACAGCCGGAAGTCGACATGAATTCCCTGTTCAAGGAAGTAACGGCCATTATAGACAAACACACCGAAGACATCGTCACTGAATCGCTGAATAAGATCAAAGAAACAAAACCGATCGCTGCCCAATAGACAGCATCAGCCAAACTGACCGAACCCTTTTTGTCAGTTTTTTTTAATCCTTGACAAATCCGATAAAACGATTACTGTTAAGAAAGGAGAGGATAGACATGAACATTTTAAAATCGCATCACGCAAAAGGAAACAACGGGATAAAAACCGAAGAACTGAAGACTTTTCTCAATGATTCTAGGATCAAACTGAAAAAAGTCGCCTGTTCGGCAACGGTAAGAGAAGAGATACAGAAAGAATTGACCGAGATCTGCACAGAGATCTATGAAGTGAACGAAAGCATTCCGGGAGACGAAAATGCAGCCCTGAATCAGGACACTCTGCGAAAGATCGTCAGAACATCCGAAAGGATAAGCAAGCTGGAAGCAGAACGGGACATCGCGTCAGAATCGAGTGAGGTTATAAACACCATTGTTTCAAAATCGTTGATAATCAAACAACACTTCCAGACACGGGCAATATCGGCCATAGGCTAAGGCTCAAGAACCGATAGTACCATTTATTTGGTACTTCTTTTATTGCCAACTGCAGATGATCCGGTTGAAATAATTATGCGGATTCAGAACTATCGCTGTTTTTTTTTTATAAAAAACGGCCCGTACGGCCGCAGATCGGAAAGATATTCCATTGACAAATAATATTTTTAAACTAAACTGTATTCGGAGGCAAGATAATCTTGATAATAGACAGAAACGAATTCGGAAGCATCAACGGCCCTATTGAACGGGGAATAGATTCCCTGCTGGGAGAAAGCCAGAACCCCGAGATCCTGGAAAGAGCTAAGAAAATGAAAGTTCTTCACGAGGAAATCAAAAAACAAACACCATATTAGCCAATCGATCGAGATTGGATTTTTTTTATTCCAAAACCGCTTTTATCCTTCTGACTCCCGCACTTGAAGATTCTTCTTTCTTTATCCTGAATTTTCCGATCTCTGACGTATTTTTAACATGCGGACCGCCGCAAATCTCCCGGGAAAATATTCCGGTTTTTTCGTCCCCGATCGTGTAAACTTTCACCCTTTCTCCATACTTCGATCCGAACACGCCCATCGCGCCAAGACGCTTGGCTTCATCCAAAGTCATCTCCCGCATATTAACCGGAAGGGTTTTTTGTATCTCGCCATTCACCATGTCCTCTACTTTTTGGATCTGCTCTTTGGTCAGTTTGTCCTGATGTGAGAAGTCAAACCTCACTCTTTCCGCTGTGATATTGCTGCCTTTCTGGAATACATGCTCCCCGAGAACCCGCCTCAGCGATTCAAGCATAAGATGCGTGGCGGTGTGATATTTCGTCGCCTGCTCTCCCTGATCAGCAAGCCCGCCTTTGAATTTTCCGGCCGATGCCGTGCGGGAAAGATCCTGGTGCTTTTGCAACTTTTCATTATATAAAACCGTAAGTTTTTCTCTGTCAATTTCTATATTTTTATTTCTGAATTCTTCAAGCGTCATTTCAAGCGGAAAACCATATGACTGAAAAAGATCAAATACGACATCTGCAATGTCCGAATATTTATAATTTTCAGCAAGCCAGGCATTCTCATCTTTTTTAATAAAAAAGACATTCTTCTTTTCTTCAACGAACTTATTGAGTTCCCTGATCCCGTTTTCAAGGGTATTGCTGAATTTTTCCTCTTCCTTTTTTATCTCGTCCAATATCTTGGTCTTATTGATCTCGAGCTCGGGATAGAATTCTTTATAATTATTCATAACAAGCTCCGCAAGCTTCAATAAGAAGTTTTCCGGCAGGTCTAGGCTTTTTCCTTGCCTGACCGCGCGTCTGATTATCCGGCGCAAAATATATCCCCTTTCCACATTCGACGGAACGACGCCGTCATTGATCATAAATACCGACGCTCTGACATGATCAGCAATGATCCTGATGGATATTATTTCCCTGTTGTCATTGCGAGCGACCAAAGGGAGCGCGGCAATCCCGTCACTAATCTCTAGATTGCTTCGTCGTTCCTCCTCGCAATGACCCCGTGAAAGATCTTTAATTTTAGTGGCGACAGGAACGAATACATCCGTCTCATAAACATTGTTATATCCATTCAGCATCGCCAAAGTCCGTTCCATCCCCATCCCCGTATCGACGTTCTTCTGTGCGAGCGGAACGAATTTTCCTTCCGCGGTCTTGTTGTATTCCAAGAAAACATTATTCCAGATCTCGACATATCTTCCGCATTTGCACCCGGGTTTGCACTCATTTTCATTAGGACATTTTTCAAAATTTGTCGGTTTTCCGAGATCAATGAATATTTCGGTATCCGGCCCGCATGGTCCGGTCATGCCCGCGGGTCCCCACCAATTGTCTTCTTTCGGAAGCGGAAAGATCCTCGCAGTCCCGCTGTTCTTTTTTTCCTTATCATAAACTTCGCCCGCAATCTTGAATTTTTCGAAGCATTCCTGCCAGATATTGATCGATTCCTCGTCTCGCGGAGCATCGGCATCCCCCTCAAAAACCGTAACTTTGATCCTATCGGGGTCGATGCCCAGCCATTTTTTATCCGTCAAAAATTCCCAGCTCCATCGTATGGATTCATTCTTGAAATAATCTCCCAGTGACCAGTTCCCAAGCATTTCAAAAAATGTATTGTGCGTGCTGTCTCCGACGTCATCGATATCTCCCGTACGAACGCATTTCTGAACATTGACCAGGCGCTTTCCCGCCGGATGGTTCTCACCCATAAGGTACGGCACAAGAGGATGCATTCCGGCAGTCGTGAAAAGCACGGTAGGATCGTTTTCGGGTACGAGTGAAGCCGAGGGTATTTCCGTATGCCCCCTTTCCTTAAAGAAATCTATATACTTCTTCCTTAATTCTCTTGAAGTTATCATAATTTGCCTTTATCGGATAAATATTTATAACAAGCCCATTATACCCCGATATCTGAAAAAAATAAAGGCTTACCGGGCTAAAAAAACAATGAGAACCCGGGGTTCTCATTCATGCTTATTCATTTTTTGTTTGACCATATATATCTCGTCCGAATAATATACCCCTCTTCTGTCTATCTCGCTCACCTTTCTGACCAAGGCCCTGTATCCATCCATGACCTTTTTCAGCCGCGGGTCGGCAGGATCGATCTTAAACGTTTCAATAAAAAGCTCTTCGAGAGCGCTTATGCCCTCTTCTATCGGATCATTTTTCGGAAAATTTGTCTCCCTTTTTGCGTTATTTTTTGATTTTTCTTCGGATGACATCATCAGCCTCCATGGCTGAATCTTAACATCCGGATAGAATATGTCAAAAAAAACGAAGGATATTTCCTTCATTTTGTCTTTTTCCAATTCTTTGGATCTTTCAATCTCGTGCATTTTCTCATAAATTCCCTGCAGAACATCTCACTCTCCCGCTGGACCTTTCTGATCTCTTCTTCGCTGAGATAGTCCCCTGCGTGCTTCATAAGATAGACCGCTTCATCCACTGTCAGTTTTATTTTTTTCTTTATTTTATCTTTGATCACGACCAGCATGTTCTCGTCTTTCCGGCCGTTCTTGGTTCTATCGTTCATATTATCTCGTCCATGCCCTCGGATTTTTTACCCGCACACAGGATTTTTCCAAGATATTTCCATATGCTTCCGTTTCTCTGTCTATCCTTTCGAGTTCTTCGGAATCAATGAAATATTCGTAATGCGAAATCACAAATTGCATCTCTCCAATAGTGTGCTGTTCTTTTTTTAATGCCTTCCTTTTTATTTCTGCTATCATCATCCGATCTTCTTTGCACTCGGGTTCTTTTATTGTCATATTGGGATCACCTTTGTTCCAAACATGATAGCATCGGAGATTACTTTGTCAATAAAAAACAGGATCACTGATCCATAATAAATTGTTGAAAAAGATATTACTGGGAAAGGCGAACGGGAAATGGAAAGAGATTTCAAAAAAAATAGACGAACTCATCTGAAGTGTTTTATAACTCCTCCTCCTATAACTTCTCTTCCCTTATAAAACACAACCGATTGCCCCGGCATTGCCGCGCGCTGAGGTTTCGAAAATTTCACGCGATATTTCCCGCTTTTTTTGTCCACGATCGCAGAAACTTCCTGCATGCGATATCTTATTTTTGCTTTGATTCTCATGGGCATTTTTGGCGTTTTTCCTGACGTCCAAATAACTTTTTCGGCAATGATCTCTTTTGAATAAAGCTTTGGATCACGAGGATCATTGCTAACCATCAGATGGTTTTTCCTACGATCAAAGCCTATAACATAATATGGACCGCTTCCGCCGAGCCCGATATCGCGTCTCTGTCCGATCGTATATAGAGGAAGACCCTTGTGATCTCCAAGGACATGGCCTTTTGCATTGACAATCTTTCCCGGCTTCAACGTCAGATATTTCTTCAGAAAGTCGCCATAGAATTTTGTGTGGATAAAACAGATCTCCTGGCTTTCTTTTCTGTCATGGACCGAAAGTCCGAACCGTTTCGCAATTTCCCTGACCTCGCTCTTTTGATAATCTCCTATGGGGAACAGGCAATGTTCAAGTTTCTTTTGCGTCAACGTATATAAAAAGTACGACTGATCCTTGTTCTCGTCTTTCGCCTTTAAAAGTTTATACCTAAATTTTTCATTTTTCATTTTAAATTTTAAATTTATTGCGTAGTGCCCCGTCGCCACGTAATCCGCTCCCATGGCCATTGCTTTGTCGATCATAATGCCGAATTTTATCTCGCGATTGCATTCTATGCACGGATTCGGAGTCCGCCCCGAATCGTATTCCGACAGAAAATAATCCACGACGGCTTTTTTGAACTCCTTTGAAACATTCAGCGAATAGAACCTTATCCCAAGTTTTTGCGCCACGCTCCTCGCGCTTTCTTCCGCCTCGCGCGAACAGCATCTGTTCTCTATGTGCATATCGATCGCTTCAAGTTTGTCGGCAACGTCATGCCAAAAATGCATAAAAACCCCGATAACTTCATATCCTTGTTCCTTGAGAAGCGTTGCCGCGACGGAAGAATCGACTCCGCCCGACATGCCGACAATGACTATTCTGTTTTTAGTTACTATATATTTATCCATCACAAAATATTATTTTTTATTTTCAAACACATTTACTATTAAATTATTTAAATCGTCATAACACTCTTCGCTATGTTTTAACGCTCTAATTAACCCAAGAACTCCTAAATTGTTATTTTTAGATATATATTCTTTGTGAACAATTTTATTTCTCATTCTTCTTAATAGGTCCAGTTTTTTTATCAATTTTCCATCAAGACTGAATCTATTCAATCTACTTATTAACGCTTTCATTGGTAAATCTTCTAATTCTTTTTTTGTTATATTATAAGATATTTTTGATTTTTTATTATTTAACGAAAGACTTATTTCATTTCCACAAAGTAAAATTATATTTCTTAAAAACTCCTCTATAAACTGACATTCAATAATAAAATCACTAAATAATTTTGCTTTATGGCTTTTATCATCTGTATTTTTTTGCTTCATAGTTTATCCTTTTATTACAATGCTCATAGAAATCTAAACTTCATAAAACTGCCTTAACTGGGAATCATTTTTAAACTTTTCGATATTTTTTTTCACCTGTTCGTAAAATTCAGGATAATGTATCCTGTTTATCCATCTGAAATTATAGAACTGTCTGTAGGGCATCTTCTGATGATGTGCCAGCTCGTGCGCGATCACGGAAAGGATGCTGCTGTATTTTTTCGGCTCTTTCTTTTTTTGCGTGTATATGTCAATGACCACCAGCTTCGACTTCAAATTCGTGTAGCCAAGCTTGTAGCTTCTCACATAGCCGTCTCCTGCGCGGACTATTTTTGCCTTATATTTGAAGCCCTCAAGGCTCAGAACTCCGCAAGCCCTATGGAATATTTGTTCGCAGATCTGTTCATGATTATAATCCAAGTCCAATGTTTTAATTTAATATTTAAGCCAATCCTAGATTATTCTAACATAAAAAATACTACTTCCAAAATTTATATTCTTTCAGAAGTAGTTATCTTATCCATCTGCTATTTGTAGATCAGCACAAACACAAATATCAAAGTTACAACTAGGGCAATTGCATAATTTTCCATGGGCATGGGTTTTTCAAAGATTATCCTGGAATCTTCATCTTGCATCTCCTTAAAATCATATCCTCCGCCGTCATATGTGTATAGCAGAGATACAACACCGGGGCAAGGATCTGCCCAATATTCCTTGTAAACATGATCGCCATTTCTATTGATCGACATGGTGATGGTCTTATTCGAATCGCAAAAAGATTCCATCAATACAAAGAAATTATCCGGATCCTCCGCCGATCTCATCTTATCTCCTATTCCTCTATATACAAGGTTAGTTTGATAGTTGACCCTGATCAGATTGATCCCTTTAGCTTGAGCGATCTTTTCAACACTATCGTCAAGAAGATAAACTCTTTGTTCTTTCGTGTCAGTTGAACTCGCCCAATGCCACGAATAACCTGCGATTAGCAATAAAGATATCGCCAATATTACTCTTATTTTTTTGTTCAAAGAAAATGCACCTCCTCATAATTAATACGATCTGTTTTTCTTTAGAAGAAAAACAGCACTTTGCATATTTTATAATATAATATCGTTTTTGTCAATAGTTATTCCACTCTACCGGATATAATCTAACGTTAGAACGATAAATCCAATATTGACAAATATATTCTTGTGCCATAATGAGTTGTTAATCTTGCCATTAAAGACAAGATTATGGAGGTTTTATGGACATTATAAATGCAATATATATCGTAATTCTTCTGTGTGCCGGACTGATCTGTATATTAAACAGCGGCGCCGCAAGACTGACCTTGTATCAAAGAAGTTTATCATTCAAGGATGAAAAAAATACATTAACTAAAGAGGAAGAGAAGGAAAATGATTATCTTACGAAAGAATATATAAAAAACATCATACTGGCATTAATTTCAACTATCGTGGCAGTAATATTCTATTTCACATACTAATATAAACATCAAAATGTTTATATTTTTTTATTTTCAAAATACCATCTTAACAGCTCGTTTGCGATCGGAACCGAAGTGGTGTGTCCCTCTCCACCTCCTTCGACAATGACCGCAAGAACGATCTCGGGGTCTTCATAGGGCGCATATGCCACATACCAGGCATGGGTTTTCTTGTTCCCGGCATATTGCGCGGTGCCGGTCTTTCCCGCAGCATTGAAAGGAAGATCCGCAAGCTCCCTGCCCGAACCGGATATGACATTTTCCCTCATACCTTTCTGGATCCACTCAATATTCTCCGGACTGATGAAATGCTGTCTGATCATTTCGGGCTCAATATCTTTCACGTCAATTCCATTGGAATCGATTATCTTGTCCACGATCTGGGGCCTATAGAGCTTTCCGCCGCTTGCAATAACGGAAACATATGACGCAACCTGAAGGGGCGTCGCCAGAACGTCTCCCTGTCCGATCGAAACATGATATGTGTCTCCTATATACCACTTTTCCTTTTTCACTTTCAGCTTCCATTCTTCATCAGGAATAAGTCCCGGTCTTTCACCGATAATATCTACACCAAGAGTATTTCCCAAGCCGAAAAGATTCGCATATTTTTTTATCTTATTGATCCCCAAACCCTTGATATCCCCATAACCGCCTCCGACTTCATAGAAATATATATTGGAAGACATGGAAATCGCCCTGACAAGATCAACTGATCCCAGGACAGCCCAACCTACAAACGGAGCCGATCCGACATAGATAACTCCCCGGTCATCGATTATCCTTGTCGGGGATATCACTCTCTCTTCAAGCGCTGCGGATCCCATCATAAGTTTGAATGTCGAACCCGGAGCATATTCCCCTGCGATAGCCCTGTTAAGAAGCGGACTGGACTTGTCGTTGCGCAATTTGTCGTAATCGGAAACACTTATGCCATTTGCAAAAAGATTTCCGTCATAAGAAGGATAGCTGACCATCGCCAGAACCGCACCGCTTCTCGGATCCATAGCAACGATCGACCCGGCGTCAACTTTAACTTTTTTTATCGTTTCCTCCAGGAGGTCATAGGCCTTCTTCTGAAGCCCGGAATCAACATTAAGAACCAGGTTTTGTCCCGAAACCGGATCTTCTTTGTTCATCACCGCCACTTCCCTTCCGAAGGAATCCACCTCGACAAGCTGCTCGCCGTATGTTCCACGAAGCTCTTTTTCATAATAAAGCTCAAGGCCGTTCTTTCCGATAATATCATTCAAAAGATAATCCTGCCTGTCTTTCAATTCTTTCTCATTGATATTACCGCTATATCCGATTACGTGCGAATAATACTTGCTGTCCACATAATCCCTTATGGCGCTTTTTTCAAGCTTTATACCGGCAATATCTTTGATCTTTTCTTCCAGTATCAATGCATCCTCTTTTTTTATATTCTGAGCAATCGGGACAGATTGATATGTTTTCCTGTTCTTCGTTATTTCATTTTCCAAAGTTTCTTTATCTATGCCGAATATAACGGAAAGTTTTTCGAGATTCTGCGCGATCTTTTCTTCGTTTTCATTTAAAAAATCAACAGGCACGGCAACAAGATCGAACATGGGTATATTAAATACGATCTGGTTCATGTTATTGTCATAGACTATCCCCCTCGGCGCCTTCACAGAGACCACTCTGGTATAATTATTCTTCGATATTTCGGAAAAATCTCCGCCCCTGATGATCTGAAGATTTACCGCCTGAAAGATCAATATCGCGAGCGCAACAAAATAAACTCTTGCGAGAAATTTGATATTTGAAACATCGAACACATCTTCCATCTTCTCTGAACTCTCTTTGGATACATCCAGGATGATGTCCTCTATTTCGATCTCCTCCCTTATCAGGTTTTTAATATAATACTTATTTTTCATTCCTATTATATGAGAAAATGTATATCAGCAGATAGAGCATCACCGCAAGCAGCAGAATATCTGACGCAGCAATCATGGCCAGCGATCCCGCTTCAACGGCAGGCGTGTATGAATTCAGAACGTATGTGACGGAATAATATGAAACATGATACAAAATCACGGAAAGGATCGCCGAGAACAGAACACTGAGAGAGAAAGCCTCTTTCAAAAAATAGTGGTTCATGTATGAGACAGAGAAAACCGCGATAACAAAACTCATCATTACAGCGCCAAAATATTTTCCGGAATAGATGTCGAATATATATCCGGCGAAAAACGCAGCATACAGTACACTGCCGTCGCTTGCAAGAAGCGAACCCGCGATAAGCGCGATCAGCACAAGATTAGGAACCATGTTTTGCC
Organism: Candidatus Paceibacterota bacterium; assembly: GCA_041661265.1. Lineage (NCBI taxonomy): Bacteria > Bacillati > Minisyncoccota > Minisyncoccota bacterium. The sequence continues at coordinate 34,010 of JBAZUT010000007.1, forward strand.
GGAACATCTGCGGAATGAAAGTCATCTGCAGAAACAGGAACGCGATGACCCCTATAACAAAAACATAATTATTTATATTCTTTCTTATCATTTATTTGGCGATAAAAACCTCTTCAACCTTGTTGAAATCCAGAAAAAGATCAACATTGGCTTCTTTGAAGATCTTATTCGCGGATTCCTCGATCCTGGAAGCTCTGCCTATGAGAAGCCCTTTCGGTATTCCGTCTTCGAGTCCCGAAGTTATGATCAGCTCCCCGTCTTTCAGCTCTTCATTCTGATTTATCATTTCAAGACGCACACCCGTTGAATATTGTCCCTTGACGACTCCGTTCGAACGCGACGTCTGAGTGATGACATTTATGGAGCTCTCGGAGCTGGTCAGAAGCGATATCCTTGAAGTATCTTCATAGACCTGAGTGATCTTGCCAAGAAGCATGCCTCCGGAATATACGGCCGCCTGGCCTGCCTTTACTCCGCTATCAGAGCCGATATCTATTATGGCATATTTTTCAAAACTATTCGGACTCTTTGCGATCACTTTCGCCATCATCCAATCCAGACAGGTGCCGGAAGAACACAACTCATCGGAAAAATCCAATTGCTTACGGAGCATCTCGTTTTCCCTTTCCGCTTCCGCCAGCATTGAAATTTTCTGCGTCAATTCGTAATTTTCTTTTTTTATCCTGGAATTCTCTTCCTTGAAAGTTCCGATGCTGCTGATCATATCCAAAAATCCATACAAATCGTTGGAATATCCCTGAAGCGCTCCCGCAATGGGCGTATAGAAAGAAGCGACGGCGCTATTCGGCTTATTGAGATAATTTGCGCCCGCTAAAAAAACAAGTAGCGCAGAAACTACTATGAGGAATATGAATGTCGTGATAATTTTTCTGAAACCGTTCATCATATGCAAAAAATACTGACGTTATTATCCGATATTTACGGTCATTGAGGAGACCTTTCTCCTTCCATCGAAAGAAGTATCACTCTCAATTTTTCTATATCCTCAAGAACAACGCCGCATCCGCGCGCTACTGCAGTGAGGGGGTCATCAGCTATCTTTACGGGCATTTTTGTCTGTTCGCTTATAAGTTTGTCGAGGCCCCTGAGCATGGCTCCTCCGCCGACAAGAATGATCCCTCGCGTCATTATATCAGCAACAAGCTCGGGAGGCGTCTCTTCGATGGTTGCCTTGATATTATCAACCAATATCTTGATCGACCTCGAGAGCGCTTTTCTCACATGCGCATCATTGATAGCAACCTCTTTCGGAAGTCCCGTCACAAGATCCCTTCCGCGCATATTCATTTCAAGACCTTCTTCCTGGGCATATGCGGAACCTATGGCGATCTTTATGTCTTCCGCCGTTTTTTCTCCGAGGAACAGATTGAATTCATCGCGGGAATATTGGATTATATTCTCATTAAGCTCATCGCCGGCGATCCTCAAGCTCCTGCTTGCCACGATCCCGCCGAGAGAGATCACTGCAACTTCCGTCGTTCCTCCGCCGATATCCACGATCATGTTCCCGGCCGCTTCCTGGACCGGCATCCTGACGCCGATCGCAGCCGCCATCGGCTCCTCGATAAGATATGCTTCCCTTGCGCCGGCGCTGATGGCCGCATCAATGACAGCCTTCTTCTCCACTTCAGTGACTCCCGACGGAACGCCGATCACGACTCTCGGGCGAGGTATGAATGCAAAAGTCTTTTGATGAACTTTTTCAATGAAATATTTCAGCATTTGCTCCGTTACTTCGAAATCCGAAACAACCCCGTCCACTAGCGGGCGGGTTGCAATGATATGCGCGGGCGTCCTTCCGACCATTTTCTTCGCTTCTTTTCCGATCGCAAGGATCCTGCCTGTTTTTTTGTTGAGCGCCACGACAGACGGCTCGTTTATGACTATTCCTTTGCCCTTCACGTAAACAAGAGTGTTTGCCGTTCCGAGGTCTATCCCGATGTCATGGCTCAAATATCCGAATATTCTGCTGATCATATTTTTTGGTATATAAATTCTTATTCTGCTATTTTTTCCTTTACGGTTTTCATGAAATCTTTGATTTCGACGAGCTCGAATTCTTTCTTGCTTCGCTCTTTTATTTCCAGGCTTTTCTTCGCCAAGGTCTTTTCACTTACCACTATTCTTAGCGGAATTCCGATAAGATCGGCGTCCTTCAGCTTCACTCCGGAGGATTCGTCTCGGTCATCATATAGTACTTCAATCCCCTCTTTTTGTAAAGCTTCGTATATTCTGTCCGCATCTTTTTCCGACCCGTCTTTTTTTCCAAGCCTCACAAGATGCACCTGGAATGGAGCGACGGATTTCGGCCAGATCATACCGTTTTGATCGTGATAACGCTCAACGATCGTAGCGATGGTCCTGTCAACGCCTATTCCATAACAGCCCATATAATAAAGCTTGCCCTTGCCGTCCTTATCGGTGAAAGTCGAGTTCATCCTCTTGCTATAATAGTGCCCGAGCTGGAATATATTCCCGACCTCGATACCCTTTCCCCCCTTCATCTTCTTCCCGTCCGCACTCAAAAATCCGTCTTGCGCCATGGCGATATCACCTTCGATTGCCGGTTTATAGTCCCGATCGATGTTCACGTTCAACAGATCCCTGTTCTTCCTGTTCGCTCCGCCGTAAGCGTTCTTTATCGTGCGCAGGGACTCATCGGCGACAATAATAACTTTCTTGTCCATCCCGACCGGAGAAATGAATCCCGGTTCGCTTCCGAGCTCGCTGATCTCCTGTGAAGTTGCATGCCTCAAACTGTTCGCTTCGGTCAGATTCTTCAGCTTGGTCTCATTGACGTCATAATCGCCGCGAATGATCGCCAAGATGAACCGTTTCTTGTCATCTACGAACAGAACGTCTTTTATCTGAAGAAATAACGGCAGCTTATGCAAATTCACGCCGTCTTCCATTGTGTTTCCCCGGACCGCATCCACTTCCTCAAGTTTTTTTTCCGCTTCATCCAAGTTCTTATTTTCTTTCATAAACCTTGCAACATCTTCATGCGCGGCATATTTCCTGTCATCGGTCACCAGAAACCTGCTCTCGCCCGCATCGCTTTCAACAACGAATTCATGCGAATATTCCCCGCCGATATAACCGTTGTCGGATTCAACAACAACAGTTTCAAGCCCCATCCGGGCGAATATGCTCGCATAAGTTTCCCACATTTTCCGATATTCTTTTTTGAAATCTTCTTCATCGGCGTGAAAAGAATATGCGTCCTTCATGAGGAATTCCCTCACGCGAAGAAGGCCGCCTCTTGCGCGAAGCTCGTCTCGGAATTTCTGCGAAAACTGATAAACGCTGAACGGAAGATCCTTGTAGCTTATATTGAATTTCCTCACGAGATCAATGATCATCTCTTCAGCCGTTCCTCCGAGAACGAATGTGTTCTGCGAGCGGTCCTTGACCGTCATAAGCTCAAATCCGACCGACTCGGTCCTTTTTGTTTCCTTCCAAAGCTCGATGGGATGCAGAACGGGAGTGATCATTTTCAAAGAACCCGCTTTATCCATTTCTTCCTCAATGATCCTCACGACATTATCCCTGACCTTCATTCCAAGAGGCAGAAAATAATATCTTCCGGCGACCGACTCGCGGATAAATCCGGCCTGATATAATAACCTGTGACTGTCCAATTTGACATCAGCAGACACTTCCTTGGTCGTCTTTCCAAAAAGTTTAGATTGTCGCATAATATTTTATATACGTTTTATAAATTATTTTCGAGATACGCTGCGGCATATTTCGCAAACCAAATAAACCACAGAACGTCCGTCACGATAAACATCAGAAATGCTTTCTTCCTTTTTGAGGCGATCAGGTAATAGGTCACACCCGAAATGATGCCGGGCAACAATAGTATAGCCCCCGTCAAAACGTTGAGTATGAACGGGTCTGTTATGTCAAAGGAAAGGCGCGCCATCAAATTGAATAGGAGAATATACGATATTAACATTGAAAAAACAATAATCGCCATACTCGCAATTAGCTCATTCTTTTGAAATTTATCCCGTATTTTACTTAGCATAGATTTTATTCTTATATTTATAAAACAGGGTACATAAAGGCAAGTTGGACCTTGCCATAAATTATAGTTGTCTAACAATATTGACAGATTGTTAATTATGTGATATAAAGGAATGTGAATTTCATTTCCATTTAAAATGGATGACATTCCATAGACGGAGGTATAGAAATGTTACTACCGAAACCAGAAGAGTTGAAGGAAAGTTTTAACAAAGAAACAAAAGAAAAAAATGAAACAATCGCAAAGTGTATCGAAAAACTTCTTGAAAATGTCAACATTGTCGATTTTATGAGACAGGGGAAAAAAGAACTCCTAAAGCCAGGAGGAACGATCCAGAAAGAGATCAGGATGACCTCTGCAGAGATCGCGGAAGCCGAAATCGAGATAGTCGATCTCATTCAGCCGATAATCAAATTATTCGACGATATGGGCTACGCGGCATCAACCAGTGAAACGACAAGTGTCGGATTCAAGTTGAACATTTCGATCAAAGAAGGATATCTCGATCAGAAACCTCGCTAGGTTTCTGCTTTTTTAAAACATTTTGCGCTCATTTTATGCACATACCCGAAAGTAATGCATCAATGAACAAAAATAGTGAAGATACCGACGTGTTTTTATCCGAATAACCCGGTTATTTTCCCCCAAAGATCAAGCCTCAGGATATCTTTGAACGTGACTACCACCATAAGCAGCATCAGAAGGGCAAATCCGACATTATTCGCCTTCGCCTCCCATTCCTGGTTCAGCGGAGAGCCTTTTATCTTTTCTATGATCAAAAATAACAGCCTCCCTCCGTCGAGTGCCGGCAATGGAAGCGCATTGATGATCGCAAGATTCACGCTGATGATCGCGATAAAATTCAGAACAGTCATGAAACCCATAGCGGCAGCCTGCTGGGTCATTGACATAATGCCGACGGGACCCGAAACTTCAGCCGTTGTCGTGCCCGTCTTGAACAGCTGCATGATTATAAAAACAAATGCCGTTATTATCACCATCATCATCTGGATCGTATATTCGAATCCTTTTTGGATCGCCTCAAGCGGAGTGTATGAAAAAACCGCTATTTCAGCCAAACTCATACCCTCGGACAATGCTACGCCCAAGGCGCCTTCATTCTCATTCGTTTCCTTCCTGGGAACAACCTCTTTTATCATGTTCTCATCTCCCCTTGCTATCACGATTGCAACCTTCTCACCCCTCTTTTCATCAATAACAACCTGCAAGTCCCGTATGCTATAAATATTTGTTCCGTCTATACTCAGGATCTTGTCATCTTTTCTGAGGTCAGCCGCAAAAGCGGGAGAATCTTTTGAAACTTCAGTGATCGTAACACTCAGATCCTCCACAGGAACAATTTCTTTCGTCACATTCTCTTTCCCTCGCGCTACCACGATAACCGCCTTTTGATCCCCTTTCCCCTCGATCGCGCTTTGCAGATCCTTCACGCTTTGGATATTTTTCCCATCTATGCTTACGATTTTGTCGCCTGGCTTAAAATCATCATTAAAGGCGGTGGAATCTTTCGTAACTTCGCCGACAATAACACCAAAATCTCTGGCATTTTTCAATTTAGATATATCTTCTCCGGATATGCCCTGAGGAAACCCCACCATGAACAAAATACTGAATATCACGAAAGCAAGGAATACATTCATAATAACGCCAGCCGCTATGATCTGGAATCTCTGGAAGATGCTTCTGGAAGAAAAACTCCTCGGGTCATGTTTTTCCTCTCCATCTTCGCCCACGATCTTCACAAATCCCCCGAGCGGAACCCAATTTATGGTGTATTCGGTCTCGCCTTTCTTAAATCCGAAGATTTTCGGAGGAAATCCCAATCCGAACTCTTCAACCCTGACCCCGTATAGTTTCGCCATAAGAAAATGGCCAAGCTCATGAATAAAAACTATGGTTCCCAGAACCAGCAGAAAAATTATTATGGTCGAAATTATCATCTATTTTATATTTATATTGATTATCCCTGCCTGCTCAGATCGTCATTATTTCTTTTTCCTTTTTATCGCCATCCGCCTCTATGCTGCTATTATGCTCATCAATGATCTTCTGTATCTCTTCCTGTTTCCTGAATCTGTCATCTTCGCTTATATCTCCGTCTTTTTCCATATTCTTTATTTCGCGCATCGCTTCTTCTCTTGCATTCCTTGCAGCTATCTTTGCCTTCTCAAGAATTCCGCCGAGATGCTTTACAAGTTCTTTTCTCCTTTCTTCAGTCGGCTGCGGAATGTTTATCCTTATTTTTTCTCCGTCATTGACGGGGTTGAAACCCAGCTTCGCGCTATTGATCGCTTTTTCGATCTCCTTGAGCTGCCCTTTATCCCATGGCTGGATCACCAGACTCCTGGGATCCGGCACGCTTATCGATGCGACCTGTTTCAATGGGGTCGGAGTGCCATAATAATCTACCATGACACCATCCAGGAGTAAAGGATTCGCCCGCCCGACACTAAGGGTCACGATTTCGCTTTTCAGATACTCCCTGTTTTTTTCAAGCTCTTCTTTCAACTTTTTTATTATCATTTCCATATGCAATTTTAATTAGAAGTTAAATAATGCATTTCTCTGCCTCTTGGGCGGCGGCGGCGGAGTATAGAAAGATCCCACATAGGTCACGTCCGGATTGGTGTAGTCGCTTTCCGTATATCTTACGTCGCCTTTTATCGCAATGGCATAGCTGGACCAGGTTTTTCCCGCATCATCGCTCTTATACAATGCATTTCCCGCCCCATAATATATCTTATCGCCGATCAATCCTATCTTTTTCACTTGCGGAGCTGTTCCGATGGCCGTTTGCGCGGGAGTTATAGTGTTCAGCTTTTCCCAATTATTCCCCCCATCCTTGCTCACAACCACCAGATTAAGATATGTAAAATAGATAATTATCGGATTATATGGATGCAATGTTATATAGTTGATATTCGCAACGACAACCTCGGGCACGTCTTCCGAAATTTTGATACCCAGATCCTCCCATGTCTTCCCCTTATCCGTGGATTTTATGATACCCAGAGAGGTTTTCAGGACTATGCCGTTATTGTTGTTGTAATCGATCAATATATCCATGACCTCAGTTCCCACATCAAACCATTTGACCGTCTCCCAATTCAGGCCCCTGTTACTGCTCTTGATCAACCCGCCCTGAGCAGTTCCGATATAAACAACATTCGGACTTGCCGGATCGATCTCAACGGTATGAACCGTCTTGTTATTCTCGTCTGTAATATATTTTTCCTGCCAATTCTTTCCTCCGTCCTCGGATTTCAGGACAACTCCCCTTCCGTTATTGGTTGCGGCAAGATATATGATCTTATTGTTGTTCTTTTCGATCGCTATGTCATTAACAGTGGCATCAGGGCCCAGCACATTGCTTTCGTCAATGATCTTGATCCAGGAATCTGCGCCATTTTCGGTTTTATACAGGCCGTTGGATTCGGTGCTGACATACATGATCTTGCTGTCCTTCGGATCCAGTTTCATTCCAGTGATCACGATGCTGTCGAGAAAATCCCCTCCTTCGACATTGACCTTGTGTTCCCATGTCTTTCCGCCATCGACAGACTTGAATACGCCCTGATCGCTGTTTATCACTCTTTCAGGCGCAGTTTCTTTCTTGGTGAGATTTATGCAGCCCGTGAAATATATCGTCATAAAAACGAGAGTCGCAGCCAGTGATATTTTTTTTATTTTTGTTGTCATAGGATATGATTAATTTTTATATTCCTAAAATTAAATTTTCAAGTGCGAGTTTCAGATTAATGTTCTTTGTCAGAATATCTTCTTTCGTTTTTTTTATGAGATGTATTTTTCTTGCCCACTCGGCAATATCCGATCTTTTTCTTTCTTTTTCCATGGAATATCCGGAAACCAGCTCTTTCCTGAAACCGAATATCCAAAGATCCAAAAGACCGACTATCTTCTCCTCGTCATAATCGCTCATTGCTTCCGCTTTTTCCATCCTTTCGGAATTACTCCTTTTTGAGATCCCGGATAAATATTCAAGTTCGCCAACCAGTTCATTTTTCAAATCTTCGTTCTTTATAAGATCGATGATCTTTCCGGGCTTGTAACCGGATAATTCCATGATCGTTTCAAGGTCTTTTTCGTCTGCGGCTTCTTTCTTAAACCGAAGCCTCAATTCTTCTTTCGTGACCGGAAGGAATTTGAATATCTGGCATCTTGATCTTATGGTCTCAAGCAGCCTACCCGAATCGGATGTTAGCAATATCAGAATAGTGGTCTTGCCGGGCTCTTCAAGGGTCTTAAGGAGCGCATTCGACGCTTCTTCATTCATTCTTTCGGCCTGATCGATCACCGCCACTTTATATTTTGCACGATATGGAGAAAAACTCAGATTCTTTTCGAGCTCGCGTATCTGATCGACGATTATCTCTTTTTTATCCTCGATCGGCGAAACAAAAATAACATCGGGGTCTTTCTCTATATCCTGCCTGGGGTCCTCCAGAACCATTCTGCAAAAATCCAATGCCAGCGTCATTTTGCCGATATGTTCCGCCCCATCAAACAAATAGGCATGGGACATCTTATCCCGTGCATAAGATCTTTCAAGCAATTCTGCGATCTTCTTATTTCCGATCATGTTGTCTTTTAGAGCCATAATATTTGACGCCTATAGTCATAAATTAACATATTTTCCGAATATAATCAAATAATAAAACATAACTAAAAAGCTAAAATCAGGCGCTTTTGCGGTTTCCCCCGCCTTCCATGACGCTATCTATGAAATTTGCGATATTCTTTTCAAAATTCTCCCTCGAATACAGCATTGCATGGCCGCGAATCGCCTTTGGATCATATTTACCATAGTTATTCTTCAATCTTCGGACCCCGTCTGCAAGAATTTCCGGTATCATGTCGTTGAAAAATTCTCCGGTTACGCCCTCGATGACAGTCTCCGTCGCTCCGCCTTTCCTATAAGCGAGCACCGGCTTTCCAAAAGACATAGCCTCGCAGGGAGCGATCCCGAAATCATCTTCTCCGGGAAAAATGAACGCCTGGCAATTCTTGTAATATGCGGCAAGTTCATGCTCTTTCCTGAATCCCAGGAATCTGATATTCTTTCCGGCCATCCCCTCCAATCTTTTCCGTTCGCTTCCCTCGCCTATCACGACCAAAGGCAATTCCAGTTTGTTGAATGCCTCAACGGCGACTGCGATCTTTTTATACGGGCTCAGCCTTGAAACTATCAGGAAATAATCTTTTTCCGGAATTTTTTCCGCTGCATCCTCGCACGGCTTTGCCACGTCTACCGGCGGATATATCACAGCACTCTCTCGATTATAATATTTTTTTATTCTATCGCTCGTATTCTTCGAATTAGCGATAAAATGATCGACCCTTTCCGCCGCTGCCTTATCCCACATCCTCAAATAGTGAAGAAACGGCATAATGATCAGTCTTTTCAGACCGAACATGCGATTTTCGTCAAGATAGTTGTAATGCCAATCCCAAAGAAATCTTGTCGGCGTGTGACAATAGCACACATGAACCGTCTTGGGTTTGGTTATTATTCCTTTCACAAACGAACTTGAGCTGGAAATGACCATGTCATAGTCCCGAAGATCGAATGTTTCCGTGGCCGTGGAAAAAAGGGGCAGCAAAAACTTTTTTTTATTTCTAATAAAGCGAGGCAGGCTGTTCAAAAAAGACGGAATTATTTTCGCATCCGGAAAATACTCCTTCATTTTGTTTTCATCATAAAGGAGCGTATAGATCGGGGCTCTGGGATAAAGACGATGAAGGGATCTCAAAACCTGCTCCGCTCCGCCAAAATAAGTCAGAAAATCATGAACTATGGCTATTTTAGGTTTCTTTGTGATTATAGTTGACATCATTGATCATTTATTATATCATTTATCGTCATACTTATTATGATACAGTTCAAATGGAGGTGCATGACACATACGGCAGACAAAATTAATAAAAAAGATAAAAATGAAACGAAGTTGAATATATGGCCCCTTGCTTCTACATTGCTGTTCGCATCCTTGCTGGCAAGTTATACCGGCGAAAAGATCATAGCGGCTATACTGATCTCGACGATGTTCATCGTCATAGCCATACAAATGGACGTCAGCAAAATAATAAAGGCTATAGAAAAGGCCAAAACATAAGCACCGATCCGCATATAAGGATCTCTTGCTTATTTTTTTATTCAGAAATTTGAAGACAACAAGACACTATCCGATCAAAACTTTCAGCGTCTCTGCGGCACATTTCTCCCAGCTGTAATTTTCAATATTCCTCCCTCCCTTTGCGATCAGATCTTTTTGCAAATGCACGTTGACCATAACTATATTTATCTTATCAGCAATATCCTGCGGATCCCTCGGATCAAAATATAAAACAGAATCCATACTGATCTCGAAAAAAGGAGAAATGTCGGAACATAGAACGGGGATATTTTTTTGCATCGCTTCCAGGATCGGAAGGCCGAAGCCTTCAGCCAGCGAAGGCATGACGAACATGTTCGCTTTTTTATAAAGATCCTCCTTTTCTTTATCTGAAACATATCCGGTCAGAATCATATCGTTTTTCCATTCGGATTTGCCGGCCTCTTTGCGTATTTCATCAAAACCGAAACCGGGTTTGCCGGCCAAGATCAGCTTCAAAGGCCTTTTCACCTGTTCTGTTCTTTCTTTCACGATATTGAATGCCTTGATCAGATTCACTATATTTTTTCTTCTCTCCAACCGGCCTATAAATAAGATATTAAACACATCACTTTGAACTTTTAACTTTATGGACTTTTGACTTTCTGCTCCATGATGAACAACTGTTATTTTTTCCGGCGCCGCTTTGTAGAATTTTATGACGTCCTTTTTGGTGCTCGCCGAAGGCGTTATTATTCTTCTTGCCCATCTTATGGAAAGCATCGTATTCAATTCCAGCTGCAGCCTGTCCCTGAGGGGATAGCATTTCGGACAATTCCGATACTCTGTGCCATGTATGGTGACAACGGTTCTTTTCGGATGAATGAGCGGAATGGAATGCGAGGGCACAAAAAGAACATCAACGGGATGTTTGAGAAGCTCGAAGGACAGTCCCAGCTGGGTCCAATGTTTTTCGCGGCTTATCGTTCTTATGTGAAAATTTTTCGGAAGCTCAAAATCGACCTCTTCTCCTTTTTTCAGATACAAAAAAAATTGGCAAAAAAGATCGTTTGTTTTTGTCAGATTTTTTATCAGCTGATAGGCGTATTCCTCAGTGCCGGTCCTTTCCCTCATAAACGCCCTGGAAGCATCGATTCCGACTTTCATGCCGACGAATTAGCAAATTAGCTTCTTAGCTTATTAGAAAAGACCTAAAAAGCTAAAAAGCAGCAAGCTAATTTAACTTCCGGTAGTTATTTCCTGTTCTTGGATATAACGCTCCTCTTATACATATCGAGATTATTCAGGATCGCGCCGGTTCCCTTTGCAACGCAAAGAAGCGGATCGTCTGCGACATAGCATGGCACACCGGTTGCCTGAGATATGAGCTTATCAAGATTTCTGAGAAGCGCTCCGCCGCCGCTCAGCACCATTCCTCTGTCTATGACATCGGATGAAAGTTCGGGAGGAGTGTTTTGCAGAACATTCTTCACAGCCCTGACTATCTCTGCAAGCTCGTCCTGCATGGCTTCGGTGATCTCGTTTGATCCGATCTTTATGGTCTTTGGAAGCCCCGTCACAAGATCCCTTCCTCTCACTTCAATAAAAACATCTTCGCTGATCAAAGTCGCGCTTCCGATCTTTATCTTTATTTCTTCCGAATTCCTTTCTCCGACAGCCACACTGTGCTTCTTTTTTATATATTCCGATATGGCCTGATCCAATCTGTCGCCTCCGACCCTTACCGACGAAAATGCCACGATCCCGCCAAGGGATATTATGGCAACTTCCGAAGTTCCACCCCCGACATCAATGATCATATTTCCGGAAGGAGTGTTGATCGGTATTCCCGCGCCGATCGCCGCAAGTATAGGCTCCTTCACCACGTATGCCGATTTTGCTCCGGCCTGAATGGTCGCATCTATGACCGCCCTTCTTTCCGTTGAGGTAATACCCGCAGGAACTGAAATTATGACCTCAGGCTTGAAGAGCCTCACCCTTCCGCTCACTTTGTTGATGAAATATCTTATCATCGCTTCCGTTATCCTGTAATCCGCGATCACGCCGTTTTTCACGGGCCTGGATGCAAAGATATTCTCCGGCGTTTTTCCGAGCATCTCCTTTGCCTCGCTTCCGACTGCGAGTATCTTGTTGTCGTCCAGTGATACGGCCACGACAGAAGGCTCGTTGATGACAACGCCTTTTTTTGGAACAAATACCAAAATATTGGCAGTTCCAAGATCGATCCCGATTCTGTTTACAAACATAAGTTCAGTTAATTTAGATAACTATCTAATTTTATAGCATTTGCGCTCGGATTGTCAATTATCCGGCCTTTTGCTAATATAAGATCATGGCATCATTAACTTCAACATGAAATACAATAAATTCAAAATATATCTGGCGATCTGCGTTCTGATATTTTTTATCCTGACGTTTGTCATTCTTTTCTATAGTTTCGGATACAGATACAATCCCCAACAAGGAAAGATAATACAGACAGGCGCTATCATAGTGAAAACATTTCCCAAAAACGCAAAAGTATCCATTAACGGATCGGCAGTTAAGAAAAATTCAGGGTTGGTCAACTTGTTCAATGATTTTATCAAGATCGAGAGCCTGGAGCCGGGACAATATTCCATTGGAGCGAGCTTGGAAGGCTTTTCGAATTGGGAAAAAAATATCAGCATAGAAAGCGAACATGTCCTCGAATTCAAAAATATAGTTTTGGTCAAATCTGATCCGGAAAAAAACATCGTTTCGCAAAAGATAGAATCCGGCGAGACCAAAAATTTATGGATCAGCAGCGGCAAAAACAAGATCGCTTACAGAAAAATACATGACGGAAAAGACGGCCTGTACATATACGACCTTCCCGGAAAAACAGAGAGATTCCTGTATGGTTTTGAGGAGATGTTTCCCATAAAGAACTCCAATAATATCAGCGTAAACAACATCATCTGGTCGGAAAACGACAGTAGAATGTTTATCAGTATCGCCAAAGACAAAAAAACATATTCCGCCGTTATAATTATTGAAGATAGAGGAAAAATATACAGAACGGCGGATGGAATGGAACATGCCAGGAACGGGTGGGACTTTCAGCTTAATGATTCACTGTTCCACCTTAAGGACAATGCTCTTCTGAAAAGCGAATTTGCAGGCACAAAAGTATCGACTTCCAGAATATTGGAGCAAATATCGGCTTTCCTCGCAGAAGGCAATACTGTCTATTATATAAAAAAGGGAGGCTCATATTTATATAAAAGCAATATGGGTCAGCCGGCTTCCGAAATTACGATTGCCAAGCTGCCCGACGGATTCGAAACCGCAGAGCTGTCTTCGATCACGAAAGAAGCGGACAGCTACCTTATCATAACCGAGCAAAACAAATTATATCTGATAGATGACGGATCGGAAGCTATAAACGTCAGCTCCAATGCGACCGATGCAAGTTTTTTCAATAACTCTTCAAGGATCATCTATAACAATAATAATGAGATCTGGATATATTACATCAGAGAAAAGAACTATCAGCCGCAGAAACAGAAAAACACGAATGAACTTCTGACCAGATACAGCAGCAATATCGGCAATATTTTCCTTTACAGCGATGACGAACACATATTCTACAAGGAAGGCTATGTTTTCAAATTTGCCGAACTTGACGACCGGGGAAAAAGAAATATTTTTGACGTCGTGAGCGTAAAAACGAACGATGTCGCCTATCTTGCAGGCGACAACTCCGTTGTTTATCTTGAGAACGGCAATCTCATAAGATCATTCCTTGATGACGAAAAAAGATAGCGATGGCGGATATTCCAACATGACAACAGTTCATCCGCTGTTTTTTTTCATGCAGAATCTGATTTCAAACAGGCCGGCCGAAGATCGTATCATTGCCGCATCCCATAAAAGCATTCATCAAGAATTATTTTTTATCAGCTCAATTTTTTCTTCTCTGGCTAATGACTTGACCCTCGCTTCTTCCCTTGAGGCAGTTGACCGATTTCGAAATTTTTTCGAATAAACCAGCTTAACCGGCCTTCGCGAACGCGTATATTTTGCGCCAAGATGCGAAGAATTATGCTCCTCGATCCTCCGTTTCAGATCAACTGTAATTCCGGTATACAGAGTCTTATCGGAGCACTTCAAAATATAAAGATAATACATTTTCCCGGAACTTAGAATTAACCCGACCCTATAATCTAAACAGATCTGTCCATTGATCGCTTTTTTATCGATCCCACCAGAAGCGGAAGAATGAACGTAGAAGCATAATATAAATATACGTCAAGCTTATAGTATCCATCCGACGGCTTAAACACTTGGACAAGAAAAACATAATCAAAAACAACTGCTATGAGGGTCCAGATCATAGCCAGTAATAAATAATATTTCGGCGTATCTCCCTTGATTTTCTTGAACAGCACGAAAAGTGTGACAATGGTCCCGATTGGCATTATAATCCAGCCGATCAAACCCGGAGATATAAAAGCAAATAAAACAATGCCCAAGCTATACCCAATAAGCCAGAGGACAAAACCCCATCCCAATGCATCTTTATAAAATTGCGTAGTCATATGTTTTTTGAATTGTCAGATACAGTCCGAAAAAAGATGTCCGGCTTCATTCATGCAGAACTATTCAAATCGACATGATATTACATACTATCATGCTCCAGGATCACATCTGCGTCTTGCCGGCCAGGAGCATATTATCTCAAAGAATATCCGCTATTACACATAATAAAACACATTAACACCGGATTTTCCTATCTTCTATGGAAACCGTCAAAGTCCGCAATAAGCTTCGCGACGCGGATTTTTTCCGCCTGTACAATATTAAATAATTTTCCGATCGATATCATAGTCGTTTTTATTTCAGGAGAACCGTCCTTTGCCGTTCTTATAATGACATCATGACAACCAAGTTCGATCTGCCCCAGGGCGATCTTTATTCTCAGCAGATTTTCAGTGTCTTCGCGAACGCCCCCTTGCCGTCGCGGCGAGCCGATCGTTTCCACGGCCGATACGATCTTCATGATCCCTGCATTGAGTTCCGCGAAATCCAACTTATCCTCGCCAAGCAATTTATCAATGGCATTCGTACCTTGCATGATAGTTCCGGCCACGCCATCGGGAACAATCGCGTTCAGTTTCCCGTCTTCCCGCTCCCTGAGATAGTTAACCAATTTTCTGAGCGAATTAATAAGCAATTCAAAATTCCGCTTCCCGGGTTTGATCTCCTCTATGTCTTTCCCGGACTCGTCTTCTTTTGATTCCTTGATCATTGTCCTCCTTTTTGAATCGACGCCTCCTTTCTTCGTCTCATCTATAATAACGGCTGGATCCGCTTTGCCGGGATCCGGCATGTTTGCTTGATCCGCTCCGGAGATCGCAGTTCCGGCCTGGGGTATATTCATTTCGCGCATTAATTCTCCGATCGTCTTATTTTCATCCCATCCATCGATATCCGACCGATTCACTGTATTTTTCCGCGCATCCCCCGACTGATCATTTTTATCCTGAATAGATTTATCCATATTGCTATTTTTTAATAAGGTTGATTAATTTACTCAAACGGATACTTCTGCCAGGGATTGAAGTCTTCAGCGGCGCTATAATCACCCTTCCATTGAGCATTGATATATTTAACCGGATTGCCCGCAATATCGCTCCAGGTTGCTGTCGGAAAAACAAGCAATTCATTCACACATGCTCCGGACAAAGCGCCGTACTTCTGCTCCCGCGGAAGCCAAAGCAAAACAAAATCGGGATCATAATTTTCACATTCCGCTACCAGCGAAACTGCGGGAATAATATATGATCCGTTCTTATTCTTGTTCGGATCGTCCTGCTCGGATATCCTTGGAACATGTTTTGTGCTTATTTTAATATTTTCCGCTTTCAGCTCCTGAAGTTTTCTCAGTCTGACCTCACCGGCTTCGCATGTGTATCTGTCATATTCAAGCTCCTTGCCCTGTCTCAAAAAATCTTCCAAATCCTTCGGGATGCCCAGGTTTGCATTCAAAAACGGCTGCGGATTTGAACCATTCTTTCCGTTGAGAGAATGATAATTTTTTTTAAACAGATCGAACAACATATATTTTTGTATCTCAGGAATTATCGCGAAACAATGAATCTATATAATAATTTATATGATATAATTTAATATTAACTCAAAATTGTGCAGGAGTAAAGGCAAATATATATGATCATATGCACAATGCTTATTTTCGCGATGGATCTCCGATCCACACCGCAGATCGGGCATAAAAAAAGGACGAAAGTTTTTTAATAACTTTTGTCCCGCATAGCGATCCGTTCTTTAAGCATGCGATTTTTGCTTATATCTGTCATCTATCTTTCTCGCTTCAACATCTCCGCTGTTATACAGCTTACGGCCGGCGCAGGCTACAATAACCACTATTATTGCCGAAATTGCCAGGCTCAAAAGCAAAGCCTCTGCGTTGGAAAGGCCGAAAGCGACCGCTCCGCCGCCGGCAGCGCCGATCTTCACAATATCTTCGAATTCTACGTCCTTCAGAAGCTTCAGCATCATCACCAGATTCCATAGAGTGACGATCGTGTTGTAAATTGCGATCAGCAGCACCCATACGCTTTTTGTCTCTTTATAGATATACCAGCTATCTACCGTGATGATCAGCCCTAAACCGACCAGTGGCGCTATCATAAGATATGCCGCGTATATTGAAGAAACTCCCATCATAAGAGAAAAAGCATATCCCATGCCAAGAATCCCCATGAGAATGGCAGCCGCTCCAACGATCTTATCCCACGTTTTTCCGGTCGAAATCCAGACTCCGCCTGCAAAAGCGTTCAAGATGCAGATAACGAACAGATACACCAGGTACAATACCATCCAAAAATCCATTTATATCATTCCTTTTTTTAGTCACTTCTTGTCGTTCTGTTTTAGACAAGGGCAGTTTCCCTCCTCGCTGCTTCCTTTATAAGCAGTAAAACAGCTATCGCGAATAAATGCTTTACTGCCTGTAAAAATATTCCAGCGTTGTTATATTATAATATTTTTGTGTTTTTGTCAAACACTTGAATATCATGAATATATAATTAAAACAAGGACAAAAGCACACGTTTGGCTCTGTCCTTCTGCGCTTTATTTTGTCAGTAAGTTTATTTCCCGACTGAGTTCCTCAAGCCCCGAGATCTCCAATAATTCTTTCTTCTTGGCGTCAAAATCGATCCTTCTTTCGATAGGCTGGCCCAAAACGATCGTGGCTTTGCCCAAGTCTGCAGGAAGCCCCAGCTTGGCAAGGTCCAAATCATGCGAATTATATACATGATATGATCCTTCGAGATATTCATACGACACGATCATCGTATTGCTGAAATTTATCCTTGCAAGCACCAATACTCCTTTTTGAGCTTTTCTTTTGGACCCGATCCCGGTCCATATTAACCGGAATTGCGGGTAAACAGGATACGTTTTTATGAATTCCTCGATCCTGAGACCGATATATTCCTCAAAAACTATCCTCTTTTCTTCGCTCTCTTTATGTAGAACGAAAGAATTCAATTCGCCGTCAAATCTTGTCCACAGTTCTCTTCTCTTCCTCTTTCGCCAGAAATCAAACATCGGCTTGCCCGTGATCGCTCCTGCGGGATGTTTCGATGTAAGACTTATTTCGAAATCCTCTAGCGCATAGATGCCATTTATGCATGGGAGATCCGATTCCTTCAATTTATCTGTGCATGTTCCGACAAGCATTGCGATCCTCAACAGAGTATCATCCGTTGCTTTTTTCTCCATGGTCTATCATCTCTTTGTTTTGTATTGCTCTTTCTGTTTGTCCGAAAGGCAGGTTTGAACGCTTAAATAGCCTCCAAAATTACCATACAGATATAAAAAGAGCATTGCAATATTATATATCCCGACATTCTTTTTTGTCAACAAATATTAAGAGATGAGTATAAGCCGGAAATTCCAACTTATGATCCATTGCCGAACTCCATAAATAAAAATGCTCCTTTATTGAAGCATTTGGTTCAGGCATAGATTTCGTTCATCTCTTTTTTTCTTTTTTCAACCTCATTCATGGCGACCTCAACCTTTTCTGCGGGAAAGATCTCCCCGAAGCATTTTTTCAAATCATTTTTCTTCATGTTGGCAAAAGTGTCGATCGGCAATGAACGTATCCCCTCTTCTTCGATGCCTATAACCAGGCACCTAACTCCGCCCTCAAGGGTTATTGCCGTTCCAATATATTCTTCCTTGTTTTCAAGCATGTCTTTTTCCATTTCTTGTGCATCTTTTTCCTTTCTCATTATTTTTCACCTCTCTTGCTTTATAGCAATTATAATACACGGGACCTCGAAGTCAATATAATTATTGTAAATGATCACACGATACAAAAATTCCGCAATAATGCGGAATTTTGCGTATATTGAAAACTATGAGATGATTATCGTTTCTGCCACTGTGGCGCTTTTCTTGCTTTCTTGAGTCCCGCCTTCTTTCGCTCCACTTCCCTCGGATCCCTGGTGAGGAATCCTCTCGATTTCAATTCTTTCTTGTAGCTCTCGTTCATCTTGAGAAGCGCCCTGGAAATGCCAAGTCTGATCGCTTCAGCTTGTCCCGTGGTTCCGCCTCCATCCACCTTTACGGTGATGAGGAATTTGTTTTCCATATTCAAAAGCTTCAGGGGTGAATTGATCTTTTCCGCAATAGCGAGATTCTTTCCGAAATATTCATTTCCATCCTTTTCGTTTATGATCAGCTTTTTTTCAGGAGCCGAGTCATAAAGCCTCACTCGGGCTACAGAAGTTTTTCTTCTTCCGATCGCGCCTATATATTTTCCGATATTTTTTTCTTCAGCCATATATTATAAATCTTTACTTTTTAAACTTGTCTGCGAATGGATGCACATCATCCTTGAAAAGCTTCAACCTCTTTATAACGACATCCCTGGTCTTATTCTTCGGAAGCATCCTGTAAACGGCCATCTTTATAACCTTCCTGGAATCCTTTACGATCTGATCTCTGAGAGTGATCGCCTTCATTCCGCCCGGATAACCGCTGTAATGATAATAGATCTTCTTTTCATCCTTGCCTCTGGAAAACTTCAATTTGTCAGTGTTGATGAATACAACAAAATCTCCGCCATCGATATGAGGCGTAAAACTTACCTTTCCTTTTCCACGCAGAAGCGACGCAACTTTCGACGTCAGTCTTCCGAGATTCTCGCTCGACGCATCGATCAGATGCCACTTCCTTTCGATCGGCTTTCTTGCTGCTTTTTTATTCTTTGTAGACATATATCAAATTATTTAAATTCTTATTAAACTAGCTCAATATAGGACATTTGCGCCGCATCCCCTTTTCTTTCATCAGTCTTGATGATACGCGTATAGCCTCCGTGCCTTTCTTTGTATTTCTTCACGATCTCTTTCATCAGCTTCTTTGAAGGCTCATCGCTCAATTTGCTATGCAGGGCCTTGGCCGATGCAAGGTTCTCCTTTTTTGCGATCGTGATCAAGCCGTCCATATGGCCGGAAAGCTCCTTAGCCTTGGCGGAAGTCGTCTTTATCTTTCCATGCAATATCAAAGCTTCCGAGAGGTGTTTCAAAAGCGCCTTTCTTTGTGCACTGTTTCTCTTAAATCTTCTTCCTTTAACTTTATGTTTCATACCCGTAAAATATATTCGAATTAATTAATTGCTTTTCAGCGTCAAACCGAGTTTTCCCAGAGATTTTCTTACTTCCTTGATACCCTTGTCGCCCATCCCGTCGAATGCCTTGAGATCCTCTTCGGTCTTTTTTACAAGCTTAGCCACCGTCTTGATCTTATTGTCAGTCAGCACGGTCAGAACCCGCGGAGAAAGATTCAATTCCTCAACCGGCGTCTTCAATGCATCCTCTTCTTTCGCCTTTCCTTCTTCAGCCTTTTCTTCTTTTTCCTCTTTCGCCTTTTCGATCTTCTTTTTGGTTTCTTTCGCTTTTTCATCCTCGACAGGCACGACTTCTTCCTCTTCATTCAGATCCTTGAAAAGATCAAAATGCCTTACAAGAAGCTTGGACGCGCTTTTGAACGCTTCTTCCGGAGTAATGCTTCCGTCAGTCTCTATTTCAAGCACCAATTTATCAAAATTTGTCATTTTTCCGACACGCATATTCTCAACTTTATAGCTCACCCTCTTTATGGGAGCAAAAATGGCATCAATCGCAATATTTCCGATCTCAGTCTTGTCATCTCCCTGCTGCTCAACCGAAACATAACCGATCCCTTTTTCAACCGTAAGTTCCATGTCAAGTTTCGTATTCTTGTCGGTTATCGTCGCAATGAGCGCATCCTTGTTCACCACTTCGACATCGCTTGTGGCCTTTATGTCGGAAGCTCTTACTTCGCCTTCCTTGTTTGACTTCAGGCTCAGTTTTACCGGTACGTCCGTGAACATTTTAAACCTTACCTTTTTAAGATTCAGCGCTATTTCTACGACATCTTCGATCACGCCGTCGATCGTCGAGAATTCATGGTTTACTCCCCTTATCTTGAACGAAGTCACCGCACAGCCTACAAGACTGGAAAAAAGCACTCTCCTGAGAGCGTTCCCGATAGTTGTTCCATATCCAGGATAACATGCCCTTACTTCAAAAACAGCAAGGTTACCCTCTTCTTTAATGATTTTTGGTTTTTCCGGCAATGTTATTTCCTGCATATTTTTGTTTATTTTAATTATAATAAAAATAAATCAAATTACTTCGAATAGAACTCTACGACCTGGTTGAAATCGAATTCTCCAAAGGTCTCCTTCTCTGTCGGAAGCGACAGAACTTTTCCTTCCATCTTTTTATAGTCCAAAGCAAGCCAGCTCGGCGCCTGATAGTTCCTGATCGAATTCCTCAGATCCTGAAAATATTTCGACTTCTCGCTCTTTATGGAGATCACGTCCCCTTCTTTCACCTGATAGGAAGGAATGTTGACCTTTTTCCCATTGACCTTGAAATGATTGTGATTTACAAGCTGTCTCGCCTGGCTTCTTGAGGTGCCGAACCCCAGCCTATAAACAACATTATCAAGTCTTTGTTCAAGCATTGTGCTGAGGAAGCTGACCGTGTTTCCCTTGGTGCGGCTCGCTAACTCGAAATATTTCCTGAATTGCCTTTCAAGTATGCCATACGATCTTTTCACTCTCTGCTTTTCACGAAGCTGCGTCCCATATTCAGAAGAGCTCATCCTCTTTTTAGACTGACCGTGCTGACCCGGAGCATATGCTCTTTTGATCATTGCGCATTTCACGCTATAGCAACGCTCGCCTTTCAAAAGGAGTTTTTTGCCCTCACGCCTGCACTTTTTACATCTTGGACTTGTTTCTCTTGCCATATATCGTTGAATAAATAAAAATAAATTATACTCTTCGGGGTCTTGGAGGCCTGCATCCGTTGTGCGGGATGGGGGTCGTGTCCGTGATCGAAGCGATGTTGATGCCATTTGCGGCAACCGCCCTGATCGCCGATTCTCTTCCGCTTCCGATGCCCTTCACATATATATCCGCATCTTTTATTCCAACCTTCTTCACTTTTTCAAAAAGCGAATTGATAATGCTCGTTGCGGCATAAGGAGTGGCCTTTTTTGCACCCTTGAAACCCAAAAGTCCGGCGCTGGACCAGGCGATCACCTGTCCATTGAGATCTGTTACCGTGACTATGGTATTATTATATGATGATTTTATATGAACTTGCCCTTTGGTTATGATCCTTCTTTTCGATTTCTTGGAAGCTGACAAAGCAGACTGCTTTCCCGAAGCATCGCCTTCTTTGTTTCCGATCGTTATGACTCTTCTCTTTCCCATTTTTTTGGATTAATTAATTGAAATTGTTCGATGTTATGTCTTTTCAACAGTTCTCTTTCCGCTTCCTGCGGTCTTCCTGACATTTCCTCTTACTGTCCTGTTGTTGGTCTTGGTTCTCTGGCCTCTGACCGGGAGCCCTTTGGCATGCCTCATACCCCTATAGCATCCGATCTCTTTCAAACGCTTTATATTCATCATAATGATCCTTCCCAATTCCCCCTCAACCTTATATTTCTTCTCGATCAGCTTCTGGATCTTTCCAAGCTCCTCAGTCGTGAGTTCCTTGGCTCTCCTGTTGCCGTCAATTCCGAGTTCCGCCAAAATCTCTTTGCTCAGCGCAAGGCCGATGCCTTTCAAGTACGTCAAAGACACTTCTACTCTCTTATCTTCTGGAATATTTACTCCGATAATTCTTGGCATATAATATCAAAATTTAATCTTTTAAATAAAAACAAAAAACTCAAGCACCTTTAGCCCTGTCTCTGTTTGTGCTTGGGATTGGAACATGTTACAAAAACCACGCCTCTTCTTCTTACGATCTTGCATTTTTCACAAAACTTTTTAACAGATGACCTTACTTTCATTTTTTCGAAATAATCAATTAATTATACTCTTTTAACTATCCTGCCTTTCGTGAGGTCATATGGGCTCATTTCAACAACAACCTTGTCCCCAGGCAGTATCTTGATGTAATTCATTCTCATTTTACCTGATATGTGTGCAAAAAGTTCATGCGTTTCATCCAGTTTAACTTTGAATTTCGCTCCAGGCAAGGTCTCAATTACGACCCCTTCCACTTGCACGATTTCTTTCATGTTTATTTTTCAATTTATGATTTAAAGTAAAAACTCCCAGTTATGGCGACAATCAGATCAGCCGGCAGAAAACTTTACCGTATACAAAACAACAACTAGGACTATATACTAGTCTACCAAAACGTACTATGATTTTGCTTTAAATTATACTAGATAATTAACAATTAACTAATACGTAGGTAGTTTAATATATAGTGCCGAATATGTCAATAGCTTGGCTATTTCTCGATAGTGACAGTTATCTTGTCATTCGAGCTTGGGACATTCTTGGTCCAGGAGAACGTCACATTCACCGATTTGAATTCCTTTATGCCTGCAAAATACGCCCTGACTTCCTCTTCGCTCTTGCCATATATATCCCGCTTGACCTTATCAATATCGATCTTCGCAACAACATTCTGGCTTACCTTGATCGGAAGAGTTGTCGTCCCGTCTTCGTTTTTAATTACCATAAGATCGTTCGAATACGTCCTGTCTCCCAAGACTTCCACATCCTCCCCCGTTTCAGACTTGATCTTCCAATCCACGATCTCGTTGATATTATCCTTGCTCACAAAGAGTCCGCTGTCTTTTATGGAAACCGTCATCTTAAACTTATCGGCGATGTCTCCGACCTTCACATCCGTGACTATTTTCACATCATCCTCTTTTCTTGTTCCGTCCAAAATAATGAAAGGATCAACATTTTTCCCCGACATATCCAGATCGTTCTTCTCGCGCACTTCTTTAGCCAGCTTTTCCTTTGCGGTTATATAATCGCTTTCCGAAAAATACATCGCTTCTCTGTCGGCCCCTCCGGTCATGGCGGCAACGGACCTTCCATATATAGTCGAATATTTCATGCCCCCCTGATATCCTGGAATCGTAAAAGAAGTGGCGCCTATGTTGAATTCTTCTCCGGCCTTGTCCGCCACAACGTTGACTGTCACTTCTCCGGGGACATCCTTTCCCTCGACCCTGGTGAAACCGGGGATCGTTACATTATCTTCAACACGGAACATATGTCCATCCTTGGAAAGGAACCTGGTAGTAGCGACTATATTCTGATCGTTTGACGAATACTCGTTATATATCGTGATCTTTCCACTGGCCTTTGAAACGATATGCTTCTTGCCCGTCGTGGGATAGGACTCGGAAATTTCGCCGTTGACCTCTTCTTTCTTTGCGGGAATGATCCCCTTATCCGCATCAATATTGGTCGCCGCATCATCAACTTTCAGGCTCAGGTCATATTCCTTCAGATCTGACTTCAGCTTGATGTCAATGTTCACCTTGGGCAGTGTCATATACGCAGAGACAAGCGCAAGCGCGATAACTATGAAAACAAAAATATAAAAGATCTTGGACATGATCGACGGAATACGGATATTCTTTTTATTCGCCTTCGGCGTCTCGCGATCGATCCTTGCGGACCGGCTTGTATCGGGATCCTGAGGAGCATACCTTGCCAAAGGAGAATAATTTCTCTCCGCCACGATCTTCTTTTCTTCTTTCTTTTCATAAACAGCAGGGGAGGTCCTCGGCTGAATAACAGGGACCGGCGAATCGATCTTTTTCACTATATCAAACATCTTTACGCGGCCGGCGCTGCTTGATGCTTCCATTTTTTTATCCTGCCTTCTGAAATCGACATTGTTTTTCTCTATACTCGCCGGGAGATCTTTTTCGACTTTGATCTCGATGTTTTTGGAAACGGATCCGCGTATTTCACTTCCGGGCATTACCGCTCGCCCGAGAGCAACCGTCGCCTCACTCCTGTTCCTTTCGATCACGACAGATTTCCCCAATTCTTCCGCCCTCTTTTTCAATATCTTAAGATTGATGACGCTTTGAAACATTATTGCGCCTTCCGCAATGCTGAAGACTAAATCATTTTCCTTGGAACTTTCAAGCTTGATCAGCACCGACCCCAGTTCTTCATTTTTATCAATTTGTATTTTTTCCATATTAATGCTTTTTATATTATCTATTAAATTTTACAGCAACATTTTTTTTAATATTTGATTGGGAAGATCCTCTTCGTTCGCAAGATCCAAGGAAAGATTCGC
This sequence comes from Candidatus Paceibacterota bacterium, assembly GCA_041661265.1. Classification (NCBI taxonomy): domain Bacteria; kingdom Bacillati; phylum Minisyncoccota; species Minisyncoccota bacterium. Next base: position 58,894 of record JBAZUT010000007.1, read on the forward strand.
AAGACTTATCGCAGTTACGAACTGCATGGTATTCGCGTTCTTTGTCGCATCCACCGCATTGATCACATCAGAGGGACCGATAAAACTGACTTCGGGCTTGTCCGAAAAAGGATACTTGTTCGCGCGAAGAAGCTTCTCTACTTCCTCTTTGATCCCCGAAAGATGGCTTCCTCCGCCATAGAGCAGGATCTTGGAAGGAAGAAGATTGTTTCTTGAAAGTTCTTCGAGGCACAATCCCACTCCCCCTGACCAGATCCTGAGATCTGTCCGGATTATTTTCTCCACTGTCTCTCTGAACTCGCCCGACATTACGCCAGACGAATATTCCAGCTTGATCTTTTCGGCATTATCGAAATCGACATCAAGCGCGTTCGATATGCTCTTCGTGAATGCCTTGCCACCAAAAATAAAAAACTTATCATCCTCGATATTCCGGTCCCTTATCACCACGACATCTGTCGTCCCTCCACCGACATCAAGAAATATGGCATTGAACTTCATGATATCTTGAGCGCCGATAGCCTTCAACACCGCATAGGGACCATATGAAATATTGGATATCGAAAGACCCAGCCCGGCAGCAATATTTTTCGTGACATCATATTGATCCTTAGCCACATATGAATTGGATACGGTGATCCGGATATTTTTTCCCTTGAAGTTGACCGGGTTTATGACCCTGTATCCGTCTATGCTGAAATCAACAACATCCGCACTTATAAGCTTCGAATCCTGCCACTTCAAGATATTTTTGGAAGATTCATAGACTTTTTCCTGCGCTCTTCTGAGTATTCCATCCAGTTCCAAAAGACTGATCCTTACCTGTTCATCTTGCCTTTGAAAACTATATGTCTGAGTGAGATTCTTGGAATATTCCCCGCCGATGCTTATGGTCGTTCTCAGCGGCTTCACCTTGGCCATCGCCTCGGCATCTTCTATGGCCGAACGGCACGTTTTAATGACACTATCAACGTCAAATACCGCTCCTCCCTGCATACTGCCGGCCTTGTGCTTCTTGATGCCCGTCCCCCTTATGGTCACTTTTTCATCCTTGCTGTCGCTGAAAAACACGAGGGCCTTTGCAGACTCCGTTCCGACGTCCAGAGCCAGCTGATGCTGGCCCTTGTCAATCTTGAATATTTTTGACAATAGATCCATCTCTTTTTGAAAATCTGTTAGCTTTCAAGACGCAAAATGACCCTGACTAGAGTTCGCTCTTAAGCTTGTCGATGAGGACCTTGTGCGGGCCTTCAAGAATGTCAATTACAAATTTATCGAACATACTCCTCCTGTATCTGAATTCGTCTGTGCTCATCGATACATAATTTATATTTCTGCCTATTTCAGCTTCCGTGTTCTCAAGAAAATTCTTCAGCCTGCTTTTGCTGATATGCTCTCCGACGATCATCATGTCCACCCTTCCCTTCTCCGAATTTATCAGCGCGCCGGAGATCACCAGCAACCTGATCTGCCCCAGCTTTTCAACTTGATTCATGATTCTGTCTGAAGATGTCGGACTCGCCTTGAAAACCAGTCTTTTCAGTTCGCCAAGAAGCGCAAATGAAGAATTTATTCCATAAAATACTTTCCCTGATTTTTTCTTTGAGATCAGGAATTTCACATCAACGAGATTCGCGATCTCTTTTTTCAAAAGCGCCAGGTCTATCTTGGATTTTTCAGCAATATCGGTTGCCAGATAGAATTCCTCCGGATTATTGAAAAATAGCCTCAGAAGCTTCACTTCTATCTTGGAATGAAAAAGTTTTTCAAGGGTTTCCGATGACATAATTGGATTCATTAAAATAAAATTTGCGACCCGCATAAAAAAACATTTACGCTTTTATATTCTGCGATAAATTTTTTTCAAGCGGACTATTAGATTAATTATATATTTTTTAGCATTTATGACAAGTATTTCCGGCCGCTAACCCGCTTCAATGCCTGCTCCTTTTTCCATAAACGACCTTCCACCAGAATAGCCCCTGAAGATATCCCGAGACCGCCCCAAGAAACACAAAAAGAAAAGAGATTATCTGATGCGCAAAATATAATTCCACCCAGGACAGGCCACGGCCGTATTTTTTGAAATTCAAAATAAGAAGACCCGCGTACCAAATTTCCGCAACAGCATGCACGATGAAACCTACAAGCACGCCCAAAAGCATAAACAGTGCCACATATACGAATTTTTTCAGTTTACGCATAAAAAATATCGAAACGTATTCCAATTTACTATTTATTGCATTATACCACAAAAATTCAAAAATAAAAACATTTTCCTGTTTGCAATATATGCCGAAACATATTATAATATTTAAGTTAAACCTAGTACTAAAAAATAAATGGAAAATTTCAAAGACTACAAAACAAACATAAAAGAAATAGTTTTTTCCGATGAAGAAGAAAGGTCTTTTTGCGATATTTTCGTCTATGAGCCGGAAAATATCGAAGAAAAATCGCTGGGCAATCTTTATATCATCGGAGAAGTCGTCAATCTTCCCGAAAACTCATCATATATAGTGAACCTTCTCGCTTCCATAATTAAAAAAGAATTCTACTCGAACAAGAAAAGGACAACCTTGGAAAGCCTTGAAGCAAGTCTGAACAAAGTTAACTCTACGCTATCAGATCTGGCCGAACAGGGAAATGTCGCTTGGATCGGAAATCTAAACATGACTTGCGCGGCCCATCGGAACAAAGAACTGCAGCTCAGCCAGACCGGAAAGATCAAAACGCTCCTGATCAGGAACGGCAAGATAAGAGATATCGGGAAAAATGTGACCTCCGATGAGAAGCCGCACCCTTTCAGGACGTTTGCCAATATGGCAAGCGGAGAACTCGAAGTCGGCGATGTGGTGCTTTTTGCGACTCCCGGACTGTTCAATGTCCTTTCCACTGAAAAAATAAGACAGATGTCTTCTTTGGGAGATTTCACCGAATTTTCAAACAGCATACAGGAGACCATTGCAAAAGAGAATAATGTCAGCACGATCGCTGCGCTTCTTGTCGGCATGGAAAGTGCAAGAGAAGAAGCCAGGATCCCTCAGGTGAGGATCATGACGGAAGATCTGCCGGAAAAAACGATTACGGCAATACACGAAACGGTCAATGAGGGCAATACTGCCACAGAAGTGATGACTGCGGAAGAGTTCAACGAAACCGGAGGGTCTGAATATCCGGATAAGCCGGAAAAGATCAGCCTGGAAAATATTATAAAGGAGTTTGAAGAAAAGGAACGCACGCCGCAGGAAACAGGACCGAGGTCCGAGGCAAATGAGAGCGAGCCGGCTCCATGGAGAGCGAAGATCGGACAGACAGAGAACAATGAAAGCTATGCCCCGACGCCGCATATCGAAGCCGAGGATCCCGAAAAGCGCGCGCCAAGCCCCAAGAACGATCACGCCCGAAATATAGAAACGATGCCGAAAACGGTTTCAGGTTCTGCAACCAGCATATCGGAAAAGGTTAAAACTTCATTTTCGAAAATAACATCGGCGGGCATGCCTTTTCTTTACAAGCTGAGATTCAAGAAACCGCAGATAGACATCACACAGAAAATGCGGATAGTGCGAAACAGCAAGATCGTATTCTCGGCGATAGTCTTCATTTTTATAGTCCTGCTGGGAAATGTGGTCATTACAAACTACAACAATCAGATAGAGGCCGAAAAACAGAAATATGCCGACCGCCTGGAACAGGCAAAAACAAAGATCGACGATGCCGAAGTGGCCCTGATCAACGACCCCGAAAAAGCAAGACAAACCCTCCTTGAAGCAAGGGTCATCGCCACTGAGATCAAGGACGGATATGCGAATCTCTCCGCCGACGCGAATTCACTTCTCGCGGATATCCAGGTCCAGATCGACAAGATCGACAAAGTTTTCAGGATCGACAGTCCCCTGGTCGCAATGGACCTTTCAAAGAATGAGAAAATCTTGAATATATCGACTTTGACAAAATTCAAGGGAAATTATTTCACGATCAACCAGGATAACTCGGTATTCAAGCTTGATCTCGCAAGCGGAAAAGAAGAAGAGGTTCAGCTTTCGATAAAGAATGCCGGAGATTCGGGAAAAACAAAGCTTGCGACCGTCATACCGAAATCAGGCGAGATCGTCTTTATCACGGAAAGCAGCAAGGTCCTGACTTTCGATGCCAAAAGATCCGAATTGAAATCGCAGAATATAGAGCTGAATCAGGACCTTTCCGATATAACGGCGATCGCTTCATATAATAGTTTTATTTATCTCCTTGAGCCGGGCGCCAACCAGGTATTCAAACACAGAGAGACCGCTGACGGCTTCGGCGCCGGAACAAAATGGATGAACGAGAAAACGGCGATCGACATCAGGAATGCGACTTCAATGGCGATCGATTCCACGATATTTCTTCTCCGGTCGAACGGCCAGGTCGAAGAATATCTTACCGGAAACAAGATCAAATTCTCCGTGGATGAGCTGAAGGATCCAGCCACAAATCCGACGATCATTTTCACTGAAACAGGACTCAAAAATCTCTATGTTGCAGATCCGCAAAAAAACAGGATAATCGTTTTTGATAAAGAAAAGGGAACTCTTTTGAAACAATTCATCGTGAAGAATTTCAATTTCGACATCAAGGATATGACGGCCGACGACAAAGAGGAGGCGCTCTTCGTCCTTTCCGGCACAAACATCTTCAAGCTGGACCCTGCAAGCGAAACAAATTAGACACATTTTCAGAAAACAGAGGGAAGCAAATCCCCTGTTTTTTTGTACTGATTTCGTGATCCATAGAGAAAGGGGCCGCCGCTTTCAGAATTAAAAAGAACGGAAGAACAATGTCTTCCGCTTTATAATTTCCCATGATCATCCCTTGATCGTCCTGTAGAGACTCTCGTGGTTCATCTTAAAATTGATAACGTAGTAGCCTTTCATAATTTTCTTGAATCCATCTTCGATCTTTTTCTGCACGCCATAGGGCAGGTCTTCCGCATGGGGAACATGCACCCCGATCTTGACCAGCATGGCTTGCGTTTTCCGCAAAGATGCATCCGCTTCGTGCATGACAACCTGTGTTCCGTCTCCGCATTCCATAAATTGCGGCACCAGAAGAATTTCGTCCAATGCCTTTCCGGTATGTTCCCTGATCAGGTCTAACATGTTCATATTCAGTATCGCCTTTTCGACACCCTCCATGATAATATCTTCGGATATCAAGTCGCCTTTCACTGCCATTCCCGACACGCATACTATCGCTTTCATGCTCCCTCCTCCAATAATTCCCGGACCGATCCGATCCTTTCGATCCTATTCCTCTTCATCTGCATTAGAACATGACGCCAGTCCAGGATCTTCTTTACTCTTTCGTCAGTCAGTTCTTCATCCGAATAATCCGCCCATTTCAGGATCCTTCTCGCTTTCACAAGATCATATTCGCCATGTGACGACATTTGAGAAGTGCACAGCACCAGGAGATCATGCTCGGATATGCGCCGATGCGAATCCTCCAGAACGGATAAATCCTCTTCAGAGATGGAGATCTTTTGAATACCCAGCTTCTCCAGAAGTTCCTGCGCCCCTGACAGATCGCGGAAATTACCTATTATCATTATCTCATATATTTTTTTACACAGGGCATCTCTGATCATTTCCAACAATTCAGGATCCAGCTTTTCAAGTTCTATGAACTGCGAAATGTCTTCAAAGCATACTGCGCCGGGTTCGAATAGGCCACGGACCTCTTTCGGAATTTCCTTTGTTTTATAACGTACAATTGCTTGCATTTTGAATCTACCTCCATTTAACCTGCATCGCAATAATTGCTAATACGATTTTAGCAACCTGACATTTTATCACAAATGCTACAAAATGTCAACTATCTCGCGCCGTGACAAATTGACACATGACAATTAAAAAAACCTGAGTTTTATACCCAGGCAGACTATGCAAAATTGTCTTAAAATAACTGATGTTTCCGGATCGTTTCCACAAAGAGCTTCAGCCCTTCTTCGGTGTCGATATGATACAGGGTTATATATCCTTTTCCTATCTTTGAAGGATCTTCAAAAAAAGCCTTGTAGCCCAATTCGCTTTCCGGATAATTTTTTGGCTTATTTGATAACGGATATATCTCCCGCTCTTTGTTATCTTCCCACCGGATCCAGGGATCTTCAGGAGGCGGACAGCCGCCATGTCCCGCAACTCTAACGTCCGTTTTTCCGACTGGATCTTCATAGAGTTCCTTCGCAACATCAAGCGGCATCTTTCCTTCAACGATCCAATAGTACCACGCCCTGATAAACCTGAAGGCTCCAAGCGCGCCGCTGATAGTGGCAGGCACTTCTCCTTCTTGTCTTTTGCCCCGAACGAGCCTTATCCCCGCATCACGAAGTTCTTTTTCGATGAACATGTCGCAGGTCGGATTCCTTGCTAAATTTTCCAAAATCTCACCTCTTGTCATATCGTGAAGTTTCACAATAATTGCCCACATCGATCAGGGCAACATAAGATATTATCACAATCTCCGAGAAAGTCAAAAAATTGAATGAACGCAATAAAAAAAGGGTATTAAAGTAACCCTAGAAAATTGCACTTAGGCATTTTTGCTCCGTTGAACACCAGGCCAGAAATGAAATCGAATTCACCTTTCGTCACCTGTTCCTGTGAAAGCAGCGCCTCCACTTCTTTTTTCATTATGCAGATCGCATCAACTTCCTCCTTTATCATGTCTTTTTTTTCTTTCAGCACCTCATCAAGGATCTCTTTTAATTTCTGGAGCTGTACCTTGAAATCTTTCACGGGATAAATTTCCATTATCGCGCGAAACCGCTCTTCCCTCTGGGCTAATCCCCCGCTGCCCCAATATTCATCCAGCTTTGCCGACATAGTTTTTCCTCCTTTTTCTGTTTGTTTTTTTGATGTTCTATCGCGCTTCGCGATCATTAATATATATTAGCATAAAACCGTACAAAAGCAATGAAAAAAGGAATGTTTATTCAACAATTCCTCTGTTTTGATGAATCAGATATGTCCGATGGAACGCATGAGTTCATCCACGCTCATCTCCCTGCTGCAATCAAGGCATACATAGGCCGGATCAGGCAAAGTGAGAAGCTGAAGATCGGTTCCCTTGATAAAAAATCCGTCTTCTCTTTTTTCAATACTTTTGGGAATATCCATATTAGTCGACCCGCAACCCGGACACTTTGGCGTCACTTCTTTAATTTTTGGTTTTTTTTCTTCAGTCAATTTCTATAACCTCCGTTTAATATAATATTGAATCAATTTTTTTAAATTGTCAATCCGCGTATTCGAACTCTGTCTGCTGTTCTCACAGAAGCCTTGACTACAGCCAGAGTAATGCTATATGATTGCATGTTGTGGATATAAACACATCCGCAGACGAGAGAATATCAGGAGGAATTTTAGGTGATAATAAAAGCACTCTACAGTCCGGGCTCCGTACCCATGGAAAAAACCGAAGATGGTTTTTATGCTCAAAACCCTTTCTTTGTCGTGGCAGATGGAGTGAGCGGAGCATACCTTCCCGACAACGGTCCACGGGTCATCGACAGGAAAACAGGCGGAAGAATGGCGACAGATGCTGTCTTGGCGGAATTTGCCGGAGCCAAGATCAATGACTCATTGGAAAATGTCATCAAAAAAGCCAATCGATACATCAGGCGAAAACAATCCGGGATTCCCGAAAAAAATTCCGAGCTTCTGTCGGGAACAAGTTTCTCCGCCCTAAAGATCCGCCATGAAGAGATAGATATTCTTCAGGCCGGAGATTGCCTGGCCTTCGCTTTGACCAAGGACGGCAAGATCATTGCCACGAAAAACCAACTGTTTTTGAACGACACCGAGGATCGTATGATCGTCAAAAAATTGATGATCAAGCACAAAGGCGACCGCAATGTGACGTGGAAAGAATACCTTCCGATGTTCAGTGCCACAAGGCGCCAAAGGATCAATGATCTCGGGGACGATGCCGGATTCGGCCTTCTGAACGGACAGCGAAAATTCGAGACATGCATGCAGAAGATAGTTATCCCTAGAGAAAAAGCCGATCGTCTTCTGTTGGTCAGTGATGGATTCTACTACTATCCGGAAAGCCACGACGAAAAAAGTCTCGGAAAAAGAATGTTCGAGCTTTATGAAAAAGGAGGACTTGATGAGATCCTTGCCTACAACAGGAGCAAAGAAGAAATTGAAAAAAGCGAAACGCATATAGATCATGGCGAGGCTACGGCGATAATGATCGAGCTCTAAACCGTTCTGAAAATCCTTTTTATCACAAGAGGATTTTTTCTTTTTCTTCAGTCAATTTCTATAACCTTCGTTTATATAACATCAATTCAAACATCTGAGATCGTCAATCCGTCCTGAATTTCCGCGATAAAATCCTTCATTCCTGAAAAAATTGACTCCAAGCATCCTTTGGATTAGACTTTAGGAACAGATATTCCAAAAGGAGGCGGAATAGAATGAATAAAATGCTATTTAAAAAGATATTCAAGAAAGAAAAACCCATCATCGCAATGATACACGTATTTAAACAGGAAGAGAACCGGCAGATCGCTCAGGCCCTCGAAGACCTGAAGAAATTGGAGCCTTATGTTGAAGGAGTGATCGTGGAAAATTACGGGTGGGGCTATCTTGACGCAAATACCGCAACCGAAGAAACTGCAAAAGCTCTCCTCAAGATCACCGAAGCAGTGATGAAAAAAGCAAAGATTCCCGTGGGAATCAATGTACTGCCGAATGACTATGAAAAAGCTTTCCGAATCGCCGGCCTGACGGGCGCAAATTTTGTCCAGTTGGACCATGTTACAGGCGAATTCGTCGGCTGCAGATCGGTAAACCAAAGAGATCTATTGGCAGTCCGCAAACATTATCCGAAGATCGCACTCCTGGGTGGCATACATCCGAAATACTATGAACTGGTTGATCCAAATACGCCCATAAGCGAATCAGCTATGAAAGCCATGGCTTTGACAGACGCTATAGTGGTTACAGGAGAATATACCGGCGGAGAAACAAGACTTGAAGACCTTCGGATCGTCAAGCAAGCGGTCGGAAAACATCCGGTCATAATCGGCAGCGGACTGACTTCCACAAACGCGTCATCTCAGCTCTTGATTGCGAATGGTGCGATCGCTGGAACGGCTTTCAAGAAAAAAGGGGTGTGTCCGAACGAACCAATAGACCAAGATATGGTCAAAAACTTAATGAACGAAATATACAAATTACGCTAGATACAAACCCGCAAGAGACGACTCAGAACATAGAGCGTCTTTTTTTTACTTCAATAAAAAACGGCGATGAAATTTATCTTCGCCATTCAAGTTTTGATCGTTGTTTTCCTCATATAATGCCCGGAATACAGGATGACTGTCAGCATTCCTGCGGTTATTATCATCAAACCGACTGCAACATGCATGAACTGAACGAACATTCCGATCAGCGAAATGATCAAGCCGATGCTCAAAAACTTCTCCAGTTGCATTTTTTCGGTTATGATATCCAGACGTTCATTCATTGATAATTTTTGCAATTCCTTAACCCTTCCCAGCGTTTCGGTTGAAACTCCCTGTCTCATGATGATAAAGGATCCCGACAGTCCAAAACCGGCCCCCATGACGACAAGAACTGGCCTGATTGCCTGATCCAAATTTATTCCAGGAACAGAAAAAATGCTTAGAACAATAAGTTCCAGGCCGAGAAGCATGCATACGATCGCGTTTCTGCTGTTTTCAATGATCTTTTTTCGAATTGATTCCTTATCCGACTCCGTAAAATCGCCTCCTGCTTTATGGAGCTTTTCATCATATCATGAAACAACTCTTTGTCAACAAACACCTATCCCGACTTTTCGATTCCTATTGAAGGACCAAGGCATGAAATATATTTTTTACTTTGATCGATCCAGATCGCCCCGCCTCCTTTATACTTGACATTAAATGATTTTGAATTATCATAAACTTGCAATAAGAAAGGGAGGAGTTGCCATTAAAAGAAAAGTCAGTGAAGAAAACAACGAAAAAAATAAAAATTTGATAAGAATAGTGAATTCGTCGGGAAACTCCAAGGCGATAGAGCATCTGAATCTTCTTTTTGAAGAAACGAATTGGGCTATGAGCCATATGAACTGATCGGGCTCGTAAAGTCTTCCAAAAATGAACAGGCGCTTGAAGAGCTGGTCGTGCTGTTTGGCACAAAGCACGCAATGTGCAATTTTCACGCATCGTTGCTTCAGGACATTGTTGAAAGCAAAATATCCTCGAAAGAAGGAAATTTAAAAAAAACCAGCGAAATGATCCAGCGAGCGATTCACAACCAATTTTAGAAACTACCGTCCTAAGGCATATCTATGCCCTTTTTATTATCTTTCTTTCAGCCTTTCGTTAAAATCTCAACTATTCGCCTATTCGCGCGAATTAGAGATGGTCATAAACGTGGAATGCATATCTTCTTTAGTTGAACCTGTTAAGGTTATTTGGGGCAAATAATAAATATTTTTGATCTGTTGATTTAAAAAAAGGCAGAGCAACATTGATGTTGATGCCAGGATTGTTTAACCTTGTTTTTGGCTTGCTTCCTTTTCGCGAAGATCTTCGAGGACGCTTTTCCTCAAATCGGCCACTGTTATGCCTATTTTTTTGTGTTTGTTTGCCTCGTTCAGGGCGGCCGCGAGCACCTCATCAAGCTCTCCATTTTCCAATCTTTTGATCATTTCTCTGGTTTTATTCTCTGCCATATTTTCACCTCAATACCGTTATCCGTTGTTTTGTCCGTTTTCGAAACAACGATATTCCATGAATTTATCATTTTATAAATATTTATCAATATTATATTGACACCGCTAAACTTTATCTCTATAATCGAATCCAGGAAGTGATGAATACGGCTATAATAAAGATTAAAATAGTTTGTAAAGATGTACTGGAACAGGACAAAATAGTCAAAGAATGCATCGAAGCGGGATGGCTGAACTACACCATCATCAATGAGAACGGAAGACCTGTCTTGGATGGGTACATAAAAAATGAAGAAGAAGCAAAAAAAATATTCCCCATTATAAGGAAATACGCCAAAGAATATCTCTAATATAATGGCATGCAAATCGAAGCATGCTTTTTTTAATTTAATACAGCTATCAATCCCAATATCGTAGTGCGGTAAAAATAAATAAGTACTATCTTAAAATTCTAGCCATAGCAATTATTTTAAGATAGCAAATAAATAATAAAATAAGCCGAATAAAATTAATTCAGCTTTTGCGTTCTTTATTTGGATCTTTATCCGATATTCTGGCTCATCAGCGGATAGCTATCCACTTCTTTTGAAACATCGCTTATCGCATATGGCGTATCGCCTATTCCATCCTTATCCGAATCGAATCCCGAATACCTGTCCCAGTAGTTTCCGAGATAGCTCTGGTGTGTCTTGCCGTTGAAGTCATAAGATATTTGAGTCGTTGAATTCCAGATGTTAGCGCTGGGATATGGATATAGTATTTCCGTGTCGTTTGTGTTTCCTATGAACTTATTCCTGTATATCCAATTGTCGGTGGAATAGTCCGCTCCATAGAAGAAATACAGACCATAATGGCCAGACCTGATGTAATTGCCATCGAAAATATTCTTCGTAGTGTACATCAGATAGATGTTATATTCATTATCGGTTATATCGTTCTGGAGGAGCGTATTATTGCGGGTGAAATAGCCCAGCTGTATTCCTGTTGTTCCATTGGATATTATATTCTTTGTGACAATGTTATCACGGCTGTAATACTCGAAGTTTATGCCGTAGCTGTTATTCTTTATCACATTGTATAATATCCTGTTTCCGCTGGACGGAACATCGATGCCAGCCGACCAATCGCTTGCATTCACAAGCGTAAAGTTCCGGAATGTGACATTGCCGGCATAAAGTTTGACGACACTGCCCTTCTTCTGAGCATCTATCGTCGGCATTCCGCTTCCTGAATCCATTCCTTCAATGGTCAGCTTCTTGCTCGCGTTTATGATCTCGAAGTATGTTCCACTGTAGACATTGATCTCGTCTTCGACATTTGCATCATTGATGGCATCTTGTATCTTGGCATAGTCTTTGTTTTTGTTGACGTTGTGGACCGGCCCTGTGGGAGTTGGCGGTGTTGGCGTTGGTGTTGGTGTGGGCGTAGAAGATGAAGCGGGATTGATCGCAAAATGATTGCTGATCGAAGAATATTCCGGCTTCTCAAAACTCGTGATCCTGATCTGATAGTCTTTTCCTTCTGCCTGGGTATCTGAGATAATAATTTGCGCTGAATTTGCGCTGATTGACGCCGTCATCTCGTTTATCAAAACTCCTTTCTTCAGAAGCGCGATATTCAAATTTGTTCCAACATCGCCGATTGCCGTCCATTGAATTACCTCGGTACTTCCCGGAATCCAAGTTTCTCCACCACTCGGATAATCAAGATCAAGCGAAGGCTTGTCAGATGACTTTGGAACGACCGGCTTAGACCTGAACTCAAACTTTTCAGTTGTCGGCCTGTATATTCCGATCCTGGTCAGTCCGTCTTTTTTCGGCTTTCCGGCAAGCGGAAAATCTGTATTGTCACCAAATTCAATGCTGATCATTTCAGTGCCATTCTTGAGATAGAACACCGCATTCTTGCTGTTCTTTGGATCAAATCTTCTGAAAACTCCGACATCATCCGTTCCGTCATTATTCCAATCACCGATGATCGGAGTGTCATTCGCCGTTACATCAAATTTCACTTCCTCTGTTTTGTCCGTTTTATTCAGGAAGAATGTAGCCTTGGTGGCATCTTCCTCCGAGATCCTATAGACGCCAATCTCATCTTTCCCGTCATTATCCCAGTCGCCTACGATCGGATAATCTCCGATGTTGCCGAAGAGAAATTCCTGGTCAGACACCGGATCGATTATGCCATCGTTGTTATGATCCAAAAAGAATTTTGCTTCTTTTGGTCGATATATGCCGATAGTAGCATTCTTTCCGCTCCAGTTTCCAACGATCGGAAGATCTCCCGGATCGCCCATTTGCTTATTCAATATCTCCTTATATTTTCCATCTCGAAGGATGAATCTCGTTTCGCGAGGGTTGAATGTTCCCGTTTCGTCGATCCCATTCCCGTCCCAGTCGCCAACCAGAGGCGCAATTTGGGGACGGTTGGCATTGATAAAGTCTGAAGGATTGTAATAATTGGCTCTTACCTGCACTTCGGAATCAACTATTGGAGTCCAACTACTGGGCGAAAGATAATTTCTTCGCGTTTCAAAGTGAAGATGTGCAGGGTATATCTTGACACATGGTTCATCAGAAGTCGCACCTTTTCCAATTGTTCCAATTTGTTCACCACGTCTGACATAATCGCCACTAGAGACCAGCCTTGTTTCCAAGTGGGCATAATTTGACCAAACAATAGTTCCATTTTGCAACTTATGTTCAATTAAGGTTATATTACCCCATCCGCATCCATAATCATCTGATGCTACAACGTGGCCATTTGATATTGCATAAACAGAATCACCTAGGTCTGTATCCGATCCACCATTTCCATTCCAATCTTCTCCGGGATGTATAACATTACCATAAATAGGTCCTTCATTATCTAAAAAGTTCCATCCGCTAATTTGATAGCCAGTATGATCTGGAATGCCTACTGGATAGTCAAATCCATCCGAAATCGGAATTCCGGCGCTAGCAACATTTGCCAGAAATAACACAATTATTCCAACTGTTTCAAGACTTTTTATTGTTTTTATTACGTTTCCAATTCTTTCTTTTGTTTCTTTTGTTCTATTTTCCATTCTCTATCTTTTCTCCTGTTTTTTTGTTTTGTTTGTCAAAGAACATTATCATCCTTAAAAAGGCCGATAATCACTCTTTTGCTAACGACTCAAGTTAACATGAAATAAAAACCGCGTCAATTCTTGACAATTTTGACACAGTTTTTTCAAATTTTTTCATAAATTATCTTACTTGCTTCCTCAATTTATTTGGCTTTAAAATGATTTTATGGATTGAGAAAATTCTTCGAATTTTAGTATTATGTCTTTCAAATTTTCGTCTTTGTCATTTTCTTTTATATAAGCCTCCACATCTTCATCTTTGACTTTGTAATACTCTATGCCTTTTTGGTCAGCAATTTTGGATAATATCAATCCCATGTCAAGCTCCCAACAAATTGATGGGAAATTTTTACTAGCGTTTGTATAAGCCAGAAGACTATATCCCGCATCTCCATGATTTTCTCTTCCTCTTCTTGTTGCAGTTTTGTCATTTATCCTTATACATCCTTCTTTGCAAAATTGATCAACGTCCTTATACGCTACAGCGCAATATCCAAACCAGCCAGGAGGACCGTCATCCACATAGTTATTAGTAATACCAACAACTGACAAAGTTGTATTAATGTTCTCTATGGAAAACGACATGCCAAAAAGGTTTTTGTCTGCAGAATCTTTTTCCAACAACCACGAGGAGGGATATTTAAATGAAATTCCATAATCCTTGTTTTGATATGTTTTCCAATCCGATATGTCCGTCTCAGGATTATCGGATGGATTTGGTGCGATAGACGAATCAGGAATCGGCTGAACGGGAATATCTGGCGACTTTTTGATTGTAAGCATGTATGCGGTCAATCCCAGAACAGTTCCCAAAGAAAACATTATGACAAATATCATAACTGCCCTTATAGATACTATTTTGTTTTTATTCATATATTGATTTGTTATTTCTTTATTGTATTTTACCACAAGGGCAAAGAACCCACAACGGAAGCATTTTGCCATCATATTTCCTTCATGTTATTCTTAAGTTATAAATTAATAACCAATATATATCTGGATAATATGATATTACATATTATCATAGTGCGGGAAAAATAAATAAGTACTATCTTAAAATTCTAGCCATAGCAATAATATTAAGATAGCGAAAAATAGATTTTATTATAATGCCATTTATCCCCCACACAATGCAAATGAATATTCAGGAACCGTAATTTGTTTGTCTTTTTCAACAAGTTTTTTCTTCCCGAACATTGTATCGCATTCGATCATGGCGTTGCTAAATATGTAATAAAAAACTTTTGATTCAGGTGCAGAGACCTGAACCAACCGAAGCATTATTTTTCTATCTGTTAAATATTAAGACTTGACCCCCATCCCCTGCTTAAATATTAAGACTTGACCCCCATCCCCTGTGACCCCCATCCCCTGATTCCGACCTTATTTTGGGGTTATCCATTCAATAAATCTTTTAAAATATTTACATTTCGACAAATGACTCCCAAGCCAACCCATTGCAACGCCTATAAACATTGAAATAAATGCAATGACATAAATGTTATTTAGATCTTTTTCTGGCGCGTTTGTACGTACTAGAAATTGTTGAGTAATAATCAATAATACAAACCCCCAAACAAAACTAAGACCTAAATATTCAAAATCCCCGCCGCCCCTAGACTTGGCAAAATGACGAAACGTCCAGGTTGCCACAAACCCAGGGATAATAAAAATCAAAAAATGTACGGCATCTATTGGCATATCTTCCATGATTATTTTATTAGTAATATTAATAAATTTTAATAATCTTCTGGTTCAACTTACAATTCAATATTTCATATTTCAGATTTATCAGACAAATGAAGACTCAGCAAGCTTCATTTCTTGCTCTCTTTCCAAACATTTATAGCATCCCTTATTTCTTTTGGAATTTCAGCTTCTTTAAAACTCTGCGCTATTTCAGTTTCAGAAATAGAGATATTATAATCATCTTTTATTTTTCCTTTAAATATTCTCATAATTTCCTTTCCCGGCAGTAATTCATATGGATATTTGTAATAATTATCTCTAATATCGCGCACTCGCTTGTCGACCTCCACAGAAATCATTCCGTATTCTACATCGATTTCTCGATAATTCCTCTTATATTGCCCATCGAGTGCACCCCTCAGGGAATCAATTAATACATCTCTATTCTCTTGCTTCTCAAGAATCTTTATAAAATATTTTTCTACAGATTTAGCATTCATTTCAACATTCTTATTTTCAAGAACTCTCGATATGACTTTTGAGTTTATGAGATAGTTTTCAGTCTCATGAGCATTGGTATAGCAAATATTAAAATTATTCTTATCTATTTTTGTCTTGATAGTTTTTAAATGTTCTTGGTTTAATGAGTCGCTATCCCTAAATTCTAATACTTCCAATTTAACATTTTCGATTTTACTTTTGGCTTGTATGTAAGAATCAGTGTGATTGCCAGAATCTTGACTCGATATAAATCTAAACTTGGGTTCTTTTATCCCAATTTTTTTTAAAAACTCTTGCATAATATTAAATCCATTACCGCCAATACTATCTTCGAGACTTATTACTTTCAAACTCGCACCATGTGCAATATCATATTCATCTATTAAACCAATTTTGTATAGTTCTCTTATTCCTTCTGCATATTCAGAAAGAGATTTTTGTTCATCAATGTTTTTGTCAACCAATATCAATCTGTTACTATTTTGAATCGCCTTTTTAATAAACACTTGGGAATGCGTGGCAACGATGATTTGTTTTCCATCCTTAATAAGATCTAATAATATATCGTATAAAACGTGCTGCAATTTATAATGTAAATGAGCATCTGGTTCATCAATCAAAATAACATCAGCATTCGATGAAACGATATAAACAAGAATTTGCAGTATCTGCTGAAAACCACTCCCACCTGATGAAATATCCATATTTTCACGTTCGCCCTCCTTGTAAAGAGCAGACAGAAATATTTCCTTAGTAGAATTTGAAACAAGTTTCATTCCAAAACCAGAATTTAAATATGTGTTTAATCGGTCCAGTTTCTTTGGCGAAATACTCTGTAATTGATTTCGCAATACCTCATTTGATCTGCCTAATGCTATATAATACTTTACAACTACTTCTTGTTTGATCTCCTCTTTTGAAGCAACACCAGAAAAACTCGGTATAAATAGCGGAAACCGTCTTTGACTTTTAATAAGATTTTCTATTTGTTTCCTATATTTATTAGATCCAGCATGTCCACGATTGTCACTGCTAATAATCAACAGATTTCCTCCTGGAAATGTTGCGGTTTCCATGAATTCAAAACCGTCTGTCAGAGCAATCTCTATTTTCGTTGCTGTTTCTCTGTTGGTTCTTCTTTTCAGACCTTCTGATATATAAGACTCTTCGTGAAATGGTAAAGTGATATTTTTTATTGATGTACCTCGCAGCCTCTCCTCTTTGGCAGCCTTTTTTTTATCGACCTCACTAATTCCTTCTGTAGTCTTAAGAAAATCAAACGCAAGATATATTGCTTGAAGAAGTGAACTTTTACCGGAATTATTTCCGCCTACCAAAAGATTCAATCCTGGATGAAATATAACTTTGCATTTTTTGAAACCCTTAAACAGGATTGTATTTAGAGAAGCAATCTTGACCGCCATGATTTATTTATTTTAATTAGTATTTTATCTTGCCTCAATCCTACTCTCTTTTCTTTTTAAAATCAATAGAGATGCATTAAAAAACAGAGGATCTAATCCCCTGTCTTTTATCTAAAATCCCCCTTAATCCCCCTTTTTCAAAGGGGGAGAGAAATTCATGTTACTTCAAACTTACTGTTGCCCCTGCGGCTTCGAGCTTCTTCTTGAGCTCTTCAGCTTCAGCCTTCGGAACTTTTTCCTTTACAACCTTCGGTGCTGCGTCAACCAAGTCCTTTGCTTCTTTGAGTCCT
The DNA here is from genome assembly GCA_041661265.1 of Candidatus Paceibacterota bacterium. Taxonomy (NCBI): domain Bacteria; kingdom Bacillati; phylum Minisyncoccota; species Minisyncoccota bacterium. Next base: position 76,647 of record JBAZUT010000007.1, read on the forward strand.
TTTCCGGTGATCTCTCTGACCACTTTGATAACAGCGATCTTTGCATCTCCTGCAGCTACAAGTTCGATGTTGAAATCAGTCTTTTCTTCAGCTGCTGCGCCTGCTGCTGCGCCAGCGACCGGCATAGCCATTGCCATCGGAGCGGATGCTGAAACTCCGAACTTTTCCTCGAGAACCTTCACGAGCTCTGAGAGCTCAAGAACGCTCAAGGTTTCGATCTTCTTAACAAGGTCCGCGAACTTCTCAGGAACAACTACTTCTTTTTTGTCTTCTGCCATATTATTTTTCCTTTCTTAACAATTAATTAAATTATTTATTTAGGAGCCTATTTCAAAAATCCATTTTGGCCCAAATTGCATGATTTCGGCTGCAATGGATTCAGGACTCGTCGAAATATTTCCGATATTCCTTCTCGTCTTTCATCCATTTCGCTCGAAATCCTGACAATTTCATCTCAAAAGCGATTCTTGAGATAGGCTCCATAAAATTCGTTATTTTTTCAAACTTATTTCTTCGTGTCTCCGTAAGCTTTCAAAACCGTGACGAGTCCTCTCATATTTCCCGCGAGAACATTCACAAATCCGGTTACCGGAGCATTGATCGTGCCGATCAATTGCGCTCTCAATTGGTCTTTGCCCGGGAGAGTCGCAATGGTTTTCATTTCGCTTGCGCTCAGGAATTTTGAAGCCATATAGCCTCCGAGAATTTTGATCTTGTCGCTCACTTTTGAAAATTCTTTCGCGATCCTTGCCGGAGCCACTTCGTCTTCATATCCGATCGCCACCGAGACCGGGCCTTCGATCACCAGATCATCCACTTTGTCGATCTTGGCTTCCTTCAATCCTTTTTTTATGAGCGTCTTTTTTGAAACTTTGTAATCGATGTTTTCCTTGGTCATTCTCCTTCGGAAATCCATGTCATCCTTGACCGTAAGTCCCTGGAAACCCAAAAAAACAATGGATTTGGCCTTGGCGAATTTCTCCGCAAGATCCTTTATGATCTGCGTTTTTTCTGCTTTCGTTGCTGCCATATGATTATTGTTATTAAAAATAAAAAACTGCGCTTCCATAGACGCAGTAAAACATTGTTCGTGCCTTACCTAGTCTCGCCAAAGGTCTTTCTGCAGACCGAAAGCGGACTTCGTCACGCTGTAGGCTCGACTTCTTCCTGCCTGCCGAAGGCGGACTTTCATCCTCGGCAGGTCTTATTTTCGAGCCTGCTGTCTATGGACTTCTTACATATGCTATTCTACACGAAATATAATCCTTGTCAAGCGTGATTATCTGATATTAAGAGATCCGAGTCATTCCTGCGAAAGCAGGAATCCACGAAGCAAATAGACGCTTGCCATTCGCGATCATCCGCCGAAGGCGGATGGGTGTATCAAATACGGAAGAATGCCGAAAAAACTGCATCAAACATGAAAAACGAACACTTACGCCTGTTTCTTCCCATCGGCCGGCCTGGACAAGGCTTCAATTACGGCTTGTGCGAATTCCTCGGACTTGGCCGGACCGTCTGCCGTGATTATATTCCCGTCGACGACCACTCCTTCGTCGCAATAGTTGCAGCCTGCGCTTTCAAGCTCCTTCAGGCCGCTTTTATTCGCAAGACTGGACCAGACTGTCGCTTTTTTCACTTTCAAGATCCCCGACCTTGCCAAAATTACAGGCGCGATGCAAATGGCAGCAACGATCTTTCTCATCGAATTGAATTCCTGAACGATCTTATGGGCCTCATCGTTATCAAAATATTCCTTTGCGCCCTCTCCTCCGATGAAAACTACAGCATCAAAATCTTTCGGATTGGCCTCTTTCAGCGTCATGGTCGATCTTGCTTCTCCTCCCTCGACACCGACCACTTCTCCTTTCACCGAACTCGCGGTCGTCACGCTTGCTCCTTCTTTCTGGAACATCTCATGCGGGACGAAATATTCCTCATCCCTGAAATCCTTTTTGGCAATGACCATTAGGATCTTTTTTCCTGCAATTTTTTTTGATAGCGTCATATTTTTTTATTTTAGATTGATCCAGTCCCCACCCTCTATTGGGAGAGAAACGGCTTTATTTAAGATATCTGTTCTTGTTCAGAATGTGCTCGTCGAATGTTTTCGAGAAAACCGCCTGATCATTATCGCGTCTCGTCAAAAAATAATAGTAATCGGTTGAATCGGGATATATTGCCGCAATTATCGCATCAAGCCCCGGATTCGAGATCGGTCCCGGAGGAAGTCCTGCATACATATATGTATTGAACGGAGAATTTATTTCCAGATCCTCATAGGTCGCCTGAGACCTTCCTTTTCTGATCACATAATTCACCGTTGCATCCGATTCCAACTTCATTCCCAATACCAGCCTGTTGTGAAAGACGCTCGAAACTTTTTTCATGTCTTTTGCGGACCCGGCTTCCTTTTCAATGATACTGGCCAGAACTATCGTCTCATAAACCGTCTTGTTCTGCCTGCCGATCTCTTTCTGGAGGCTCTCGCTCAGCTTCCGGCCGAAATTATCCAGCATTTTTCTTGCTATGTCTTCAACAGAAACGCCCTTTTTATATTTATAGGTATCAGGAAAATAGAATCCTTCAAGCCCGGAACCTTCAGGCCTGCCGGCCAAAAAAACATATTGCGAGAGATCCATCTTGAGATCTCCGTCCATTCTGACGAACTCGCCTTCCTTGATAAGTCCGTTTTCCGCAAGCCTCCTGTCTATGTCGCTGACCATGAAACCTTCCGGGATCGTCACCCAGACATCTTCATTCTTTATTTTTCCGCCCATGAGGATGTCCGCAATTTCCGGGATGGACATAGAGGGAGAAAGCTGGTATTTGCCTGCTTGTATCTTTTCGGCCACTTTTTCCTGCCAGACATAGACCTGGAAATATCCGGCGCCTCTGATCAGACCTTCTTTTTCCAAATTTGTGGAAATATCTTTCACGCTCTCGCCTTTTTGGACTGCAAATTCTTTTTCTTCAGCCGACCCTGCAACAAGCGGAGCCTTGATCTGGCTCTGAACATGATAATAGGTTCCGCTTGCGATCGCTGCGGCTACAAAGAAAAAAAACAGAGCTGCGGATAGTATTCCCTTCTTTGACATAATGATTTGAGATTATTCTTCATTAATATTTTCACTGCGAAGAGTTCGGGATAAGTGGAACAAAAACGAAACCTGGATATTCCGTTTCCTTGAACCCATTCTCCGATATCTTTTCAATAAGCCAGATACTCCGATCCACCGGGATAACCAGCCTTCCGCCGACCTTCAACTGCTTCTTGAGTTCACTCGGAACCTTGCCCGCTGCGGATGCCGCAACGATGATCTTGTCGAATGGCGCCTCTTCCTTATAGCCCAAAGTCCCGTCTCCGACCACGAATTCCAAATTCTTAAATCCGTATTTTTTCGCATTTCCTCTCCCAAAATCCGAAAGCTCGGGTATCCTCTCAATGGCGATCACTTTGCCTTTTTCTCCCACAATGCATGCAAGAAGCGCGCTTTGCCAGCCCGAACCCGAACCGACATCAAGAACCTTTTCACTCTCGCCGGGAGAAAGAAGTTCCAGCATGAAAGCGACAGTCAGCGGCTGGGATATCGTCTGCCCGTATGCCGTCGGAAGTGGCTCGTTCAGTTCGGATTCTTCTTTGAACTCCCTGGGCACAAAATCTCTCCTGCGAACCGCTCGAAAAGCATCAATGATCCTTTCAGTCCTGAGATGTCCCGAATTTATGAGATTGTTAACGAAGCTTGTCATAACAAAAAAAGAAGGGATAGGCCCCGCAACAACAGATTTGCATCCGAAGTCTTTCACGAAATACTTCCGGGAACTCCCTTTTTCTTCTGAATATTCCACGCAAGCATTCCGGTAACGGGATAAATATAATTTCTATAGATAGATCATTATTTTCCAAACCTTCTCTCTCTTTTTGAATAGTCTATTATCGCATCCTTGAAATCCGACTTGTTAAAATCCGGCCATAGCTTGTCAGAAAAATACAGCTGAGCGTTGGCAGTCTCCCACATCATGAATCCGTCGCTGAGATGCGGCTCCCCTCCGGTCCTGATCATAAGGTCAACCGAAGGCAGCTCTTTCGTATATAAACATTCTTTCACCAAATTTTTGTCTATGAGAAGCGATCCGTCCGTCCTTGCTTTCCGGACTATCGCCTTGATCGCATCAGAAATTTCCGCCGTTCCGCTGTAAGCCAGAAAGAAATTCAGATGATAATCGCCGTAATCTTTCGTCGCTTCTATCGCTTTTTCGATGGACTCCCTGACGGGCAGAGGAAACTGCTCGCGCCAGGAACCGAAAACGCTGATCTTGACCTTTTTTTCATGGATCTTTTCGTCTTTGGAGAGGCTTAAAAACTTGTCCCTGAACAGATCCAGAAGGAACTCAACCTCTTCCTTCGGTCGTTTTGCCAGATTGTCCTGCGACGAGCCCCAGAAAGAAATATGCGATACTCCAAATTCCATAGCGACCTCCAAAAGCTTTCGAAAATTCTCCGCTCCCGTCTTATGCCCGAGCCACGCTTTTAATTTATGCTTCTTCGCCCATCTCCTGTTTCCATCAGGGATGAAAGCGATGTGTTTTGGAAAACTAAGTTTTTTATTCATTATTTTTTCTGACCTAAAATTATCCTTGATCAAAACAGACAAACCACAAACACGCCTAACGGCGTTATGTTTTTATTTTCATTACTTATAATAATAATACACAAAAAATACAAAGTCAATTCAAACTGAAATATATGGCGAAAAGCACCCTTTTATTGACAATACCGGATTATAATGTTATTAAAACATCAAAGATATCATGGAGGCGATATCATTGAACGGACAAAAAAACTATTATGAAACCGCGAGCAGCCTGTTTTCGGGATTTATTGTCGCAATAATCGTGATCATCTGCTATTATGCGGCATTTAGTTTCGGCTATCTCATTTTGGGATCAAAACATTATATCGAGGTCGTAATATTGATGGTTATATTTTCGATCTCCACTGGCGCATCTTATCCCCTTCTCGCGAAAGGTTCGGCAAAAGGTCCGATCGCCATGATCGCATTTTTCCTGACGCTGTATGCCATGAGCCGTCTCATAAACATTTTCGAGATCCATCTCTTTGTGATCATAACGATCATAGCCGCAGCTTTGGTGAAGATCCTGATCTGGAGTGAGATATTGAAAAAACATTCGAGTCCGAAAAACCTATCTTAAACAAGATAGGTATTTTTATTCAAAAAATCAAAGAGATAAAGCCGTATCCGGCCGCTAACCCCGCCTACCCTTCATCTTCATTGAAATCGGTTATCACGCCCGCTTCGATCACTTTTCTGAGACACTCTTTGCAATCCTCTCCATTGGGAGAGACATGGGCGTGGATCCTTGCAAGATCATGGGAATTTATCTCGATCTTTTTTTCTTTGAAGTTCTTGATCAATTCGTCGATCTCCTCATGGCTCATTTCAAATTTAATATCTGTTTCTGTCATAAATTCTTTCATATGATTTTTATAATTAATTAAATTCCAAACTTGAGATCTCTTGGTATAATTGATCGAAAAATAATTTTTTCACGTTATCGTCGATGTCGCCATTTTCCCGGAGCATCCCCTTTCCGCGGGGCAAAATTATGAAAAATCCCTTTTCACAATTATTCTTAATAAAGGCTCTTTGTACAAATTTGTTCAGCTTCTCTGTCATTTTGTTCTCATAATAACAACTGCCCGATTTGTAATTGAATCTATCTTCGTCATCGACCATATTCACAAGATTGTTCATAATGAACGCCAGCGTTTTTTCATCTTCACCATACTTTACGTCGACATTTCCGCATTTGACCTGAACAGGAAAACGTTTTTCTCCGATTTCAACATAAAAATCAATCGCCCTGTAAACATCCTCGCTTATCGAAGCTTCTTTTATGCTTATGATCAAACCATCCTCAAAAATATCTCTCAGGGCCTCATTCTTAGAGATCATTTCCTTCAGATATTCGGAAGAGTTTTTTATCAGATTCCTTACGACTTTTTCAGCAATTGCGCCAAATTTTTGAGCATTCTGCAAATTATCCATAAGCATCTCTTCTTTGTTGAGCAAGGGCTCTATCTCGCTCTCTTTGAGATTCATATAAAAAGCTTCCCTGCTTTTCCAGTATTCGTTTATTTTCTCATCACTTCCGCCGTTTTCTTCAATTTTTTCCAGCTTTTCCACAATGTCGTGCAGGCTTTTCGCTCCCGCGAATGCCGCTTGCGTCTTTTTTTTCAAAGCATCTGACGATTCATTGTTATCGCTTTTTAGATTTTCTTTGTTGTAGCAATAAAGAAGCTTTTGATTGAAAAAGAAATTAATATCAGTCTTCAGTTCAGCGCGGAATAGGCCCATATCATTAAGGTCCTTCACCAACAGTCTGTACGAGCTTCCCGGTTTTACCAGATTAATATCCCTTTCCAGTATGATCTGCTTGATAACTTCGAGCTTTTCTCTATTCGCTTCTTTCTCGATGTTTTCATCTTTTGTCAGTTTAGGATCTTTTTCATTCAAAAAACCAGGTCCAATCTGCGGTCCCGGAGTTTCTATGTGGGGTATGTCATTATGTAATTGATGCACGTCAAAATCGTTTCCTGCGTTTTCAGCGTGAGGTGCTGTGCTTTGAGGATCTGAAAAAACTCCTCCAAAATTCTTTTCCGACATATAATGATTTTATGTGCTTATGTGCGTGCACTGTGAATCCGCCGACTGGCGGAGAAGCAGTGGGTAGGGAGGGAATCGAACCCCCGAAGGCCGAAGGCCAACTGGTTTACAGCCAGTCCCGTTTGACCGCTTTGGTACCTACCCATTTTTCAAACATTTTCTTATACCTAAACATATTACAATACATTACCGCGTCTGTAAAGACTTTCCGCCATTCTTGAATTGACAATAGAAACCGCAATTGATATTATTCAGTATGAAGCCGTTAATAAATAAAAATATTCTATGAAAGTTCTAGTTTCCGGATCGATCGCTTACGACAAAATAATGAACTTCCCCGGATACTTCAAGGACCACATTCTGCCTGACAAAATCCATAATATTAATGTCAGTTTTTTTATAGACAAGGTGAGCGAAAATTTCGGAGGAACGGCGGGAAATATTGCATATAATCTGGCTCTTCTCGGCGAGGATCCCGTGATCTTTTCAACGGCAGGGCATGATTTCGAAAAATACAGAAAATGGCTCGAAAAGCACGACATCGATCTTTCCAGAATGAGGATCGTCGAAGACGCGGGAACGGCACTTGCAACAATGATGACCGACAAGGCCGACAACCAGATCGCTTCTTTCTGTCCGGGAGCAATGATGAATCCGTGCCCGATGGAATATAGCGATGAATTTTCGGACTCGATCGCGATCGTGGCGCCGGGCCTCATGCAGGACATGGTGACCTTCTCGGAATTCTATGCAAAACACGACATACCTTTTATTTTCGATCCCGGACAAGCCATAACTTCGCTTTCCGGAGATGACCTGAAAAAATGCATAAAAGCTGCCAAGTATTTCATATCAAATGATTACGAATTGAATGTCATCCTAAAAAGAACGAACTTCACCGAGAAAGACATTCTGGACAGCGTCGATATTCTCGTGACCACTCTTGGAGAGAAAGGCTCGGTTGCAAAAACGAAAAAAAGAACTTATGAAATAAAACCCGCAAAACCAAAAGCCGTGGTGGATCCGACCGGAGCCGGAGACGCCTATCGCGCGGGATTCATCAAAGGGCTTTTGAACGGCTGGCCGATCGACACGACGTGCGAGTTTGCGGGGGTCATCTCGTGCTATGCGGTTGAAAATTACGGGACCCAGAACCACAAATACGATTTCGAAGAAGCAAAAAAAAGATACGAAATAAATTTCAATAAAAAAATAAACTAACAAAAAACATGAACTACGACGTCAAAGACAAGAATCTCGCCCCAGCGGGCAAGAAAAGGATCGAGTGGGCGGACAATGACATGCCGGTCCTCCGCCAAGTGCGTGAAAAATTCGGAAAAGAAAAGCCGCTCAAGGGGCTGAAAATGTCCGCATGCCTCCATGTCACGGCGGAAACCGCGAATCTGGTGAGAGCTCTCAAAGAAGGCGGAGCCGACATAGTGCTTTGCGCTTCCAATCCCCTTTCAACGCAGGACGATGTGGCTGCAAGCCTCGTCATGGACTACAAGATCCCCGTGTATGCCATAAAGTGGGAAAAAAGAGACACCTTTTTCGAACACCTCGAAGAAGCCATCGCCCACAGCCCGAATATCACCATGGATGACGGAGCTGATCTCATCTCGACGATCCACAAAGAATATCCCGAGCTTACAAAACAGCTTATGGGAAGCATGGAAGAAACCACAACCGGAGTCATCCGCCTGAGATCCATGGAAAAGGCCGGAGCACTGAAGATCCCGGTCGTCGCCGTGAACGATGCAAAAACGAAAAATATGTTCGATAACCGCTATGGGACCGGACAGTCCACATTGGACGGAATAATCCGCGCAACCGACATGCTGATCGCCGGAAAAACTTTTGTCGTCGCAGGATACGGCTGGTGCGGAAGAGGCTTTGCCACAAGAGCGCGCGGCATGGGAGCAAAGGTTATCGTGACCGAGATCGATCCGATCAAGGCGCTTGAAGCGGCCATGGACGGTTTTGACGTCATGACAATGAACGAAGCGGCGAAAAAAGGAGATCTTTTCTGCACGCTAACCGGAAACATGAACGTGATCGACGAACAGCATTTCAAACTGATGAAAGACGGCGCCGTGGTCTGCAATTCCGGACATTTTGATGTTGAAATAAATCTGAAAAAGCTCCAAAAGATGGCAACGGACGTGAGAAGAAACGTGAGGAATTTCGTGGATGAATATACGATCGGGAACAAAACGTCAAAAAGGATCTTTGTCCTTGCGGAAGGCCGCCTCGTGAACCTCGCGGCGGCGGAAGGCCACCCGGCTTCGGTCATGGATATGAGCTTTTCAACGCAAGCGCTGGCCAGCGAATGGGTCGTGAAAAACTACGGAAAGCTGACGCCAAAGGTCTATGATGTTCCGACGGAAATTGAAGACTATGTTTCAAAGCTCAAATTGAAGTCCATGGGGATCAATATAGACAAGCTCACCAAGGAACAGCAGAAATATCTTTCAAGCTGGACCGAGGGGACATAGAAAATTAAAAGTGAAAAGGTATAAATTAAAAAGGAACGGAGATCTCCGTTCCTTTTTCAATGAACACTGATTATTTTTTCCGGTTTAAGCAAAATAGACGAATCCAAACAAAGAAAAAAAGAAGATAATTAATATTTTCTTCTTTATTTTTTTTCGTATGCCAGAATGGCTTTCATCAATTCCTCGGAAGGAATGATAGAGGTTCCGTCCCGATCATGCTCGAAACTGAATTCATGGTTGGTGTACATCTGCATCACCATATCATTTATTCCCTTTTCCCCTAAGACCAGATTGGCCAGTTTGTCTTCTCTGAGCCTTTGCCAGAATTTGTTCGAGGCAATTTTTTTCCATTCACTCTCATCTGCGGCATATGCCAATGCTGCAAATACATACAACCGAATTTTATCATTTACACTCATTTTGCCTTCCGGAAAATGCAACGCTTTAAACTCTTTGGACAAATTCAACACCTCTCTACTCGTACAGTTAAACATCACTATTTAACAGACTGTATAATTTAGCATATTTATGGCTTTTTGTCAATACTTGCGCATGGGAATTAGTGCCGGTTTTTAGCATTTACACTCAGATTCTTCGTCAGGTTGACGATGCTGATGACCGCAAGCACAAGCGGGACCCACCCGATGAATACCGCAACCGGAACAGTAAATAATCTATGATCCGAAAAAGGCATTTTGAGATATTCCCATTCATGGCCGAAAAGATTCACTCCTTCTGTGACAGCTGATGCAACAAGCGATGTCAGTATGAACGAAACGATATAAAGCATATTCAGAGAAAATATTTTTTCCAGCACCGAATCCCCTTTCAACACCAGAGAAACATAATCAGTAAGGAACAAAATTCCGATAAATGGAAATATCATAGAATATTCGACAAAGCTGTCGCTTTGAAAAATATAAACGTAAAGCGGACAGAGGATAAATATGATACCGAGCAATAAGATCGATATATGAGATGCCTTGCTTCCGCTGAAGTTCATGATATTCCTGTCGGGAATATATTTTATCAAAATGCTTAGTACTATCCGATAAAGTTCATACATGCCGAGAATGAAAGCGACATTCATGAAAACGAACATGAACACATAATCGGTAAATCCATAGCCGATCCAGTTCCACATCCCGCTCAACTGCACGCCATAATAATAATCGACTGTAAAAAAAGATAGAGTTGAGACCGCGATAAAGATGAACGTCGCGCGGCGGCCGGATTCGAAAAAGAAGAATTTTATTGCCGACTCGCCATTCAATCTATAATTTGCATAAGACAGCATAAGAAAACTTCCCAGAGCGAAAGAAGAATAAAAACGATCATTATAAAATATAACAGCGGAAACGACTGAATATAAAAACAATATAAGTCCTGATGTGAGACACGCCAGATAGATCGCATTCAGTTTTTTTTCCGTCATAGATTTATTTTATATTTCCGATTCTTATATGCTTATATTCTAGCATTATTTTTTCAAAATAAAAAAGGTATCTATTTATATCAGATACCCGAATAGTCATATTTAGCGAACTTCTAGCGTTAAGGCTGAATATTCGATATTTTTCGGCAGGATAAGAACCTTCTTCTCCTCGCCTCTTTTTTCAATGTGGCCCGCATCTATGGCCATTATTTTATTTTTTTTCGCAATTGATATGGCTTTTGGCACGTCCTTTCCCGGAATATATATTGCAAATCCTGCGCCCATATTCAGATTGCCATATGCTTCAACATCATCGACCGGACCCTCTCGCCGGATAAAGTCAAATATCGGCTGGGGCCTTGGGATATTCTCAATACCCGTTAAAAGGAAACGTCAAGGATAATAGTTGGGAATAATGAGCTATACAGTTATAAATGATAATTTAGAAGCATCATAGCATTCATTGTTTTTATTCAGATTGAACATTATTACAACTAT
>JBAZUT010000008.1 GCA_041661265.1 Candidatus Paceibacterota bacterium
GGAAAGGAGATAAGGCTATCATTGAAAAATACATAATCAAGCAGGGCAGGAAAGAAGATATTAAACAGCTCAGATTGTTCGAGATTTAACTGGACGCCCTGTGGTCTCTGCCACAGGGAAATTCACATGATAAATTTTAAATCAATTTTAAATTTAAAATGAATAAAACTTCGGAAAATTATAATTTGGAAGAGCGAACCTTAAAATTCGGGGAGGAAATGATAATTTTTGTAAATAAACTGCCGGCCAATAGGGTTAATAATGAGTTGATCGGACAGCTAATAAGATCCGCAACAAGCATAGGCGCAAACTATTGTGAGGCAAATGGCGCCAGCTCAAAGAAAGATTTCAGGAATAAGATTTGTATTTGTAAAAAAGAAGCTAAGGAAACGAAATATTGGATTCAGCTGATGTCCGTGGCAAATCCTGGCCAAAAAGATCAATGTAGAAAATTATGGAAGGAGGCGCAGGAGCTGACCTTGATATTTTCGAAGATCGTGCTCACTCTGGACGAAAGGAACAAAAAGTGAAAATTTAGACATTAGAAATTCAATTAAAATTTAAAATTGATTACCATGTTCGATTCATCCAATGAAAAAATAAATGCGCTTCTCAATAGATACGGTATTCATCCCAACAAGGTCATGGGTCAGAATTTTTTGATTGACGAAATGGCGCTGGAGAAGATCATAAATGCGGCTGAGTTGAGCGAAAAAGACCATGTTCTGGAGATCGGTCCGGGTCTTGGAACTCTGACGCAGGAGCTTTCAAAAAGAAGCGGGAAAGTTGTGGCGATCGAGAAAGACAAGTCACTTGCAAAACTTCTTCAGGGGAAATTCAAGAATGTCGAGATCATCGAAGGCGATGTCCTGAAACTCAATGTGAATGAAGTTGCCGAGAAGAGTTTCCAGGGACAGATGTATAAATTGGTGGCGAATATCCCCTACTACATAACCTCGAAGATCATCAAGTATTTTCTGGAGATTTCAAAACAGCCGGAATTGATGGTGCTCCTTGTGCAGAAAGAAGTTGCGCAAAGGATATGCGAGAAAGCGGGAAAACACAGCGTGCTTTCGCTTTCGGTCCAGATCTATGGCGAGCCGGAGATCATTTCGTTTGTCACAAGGGATTCTTTCTATCCTGCGCCGGAAGTCGATTCCGCGATAATCAGGATCAAAAATATCAGAAAAGATAAGGGCGATGAATATTACAGGAAGATGTTCAGGATGATAAAGATCGGATTTTCTTCAAAAAGAAAGAAGCTATCGAGCAATCTTTCCGGCGGACTCCATCTTGAAAAGAGCGAAGTCGAAAAGAAACTCTCGGCTATCGGCATTGGTCCGAATGCCCGCGCGCAGGAACTTTCGCTTCAGGACTGGGAAAGAGTTATGGAAATGTTTTGACGGCAACTCAATATTCCCCTCTTGAGAGGGGTTAGGGGTGTGTCTTTTCTATCGGTTGTTCTATTGCCAAACGGCCCGTGTCGGCTGTTTTTCTATTTGCGTCCTGGTGTATTGTGAGGAACTCAGTAGAGTGACGTGGCAATCCCGTTTTCAATCAACAGTTTTTGTATTGTTTTGTATCCCTAAGAAACATAATTTCAGTTAGATTATAGCGACAAACATCGTTCATAACGACAAGTCGCAACTTGTCGTTACGGGAAAAATACACAGAAACTGTGCAAATCTTGATGGAATCGATTCTGTTCCAGGTCTAATCTTTTCGTTTCCGAAAGTGCTTGACAAAAGCATTTTTTCAGTTTATAATACTTTGTTCGGATAATGGAAGAATAGTACCAAAACAGGTATTTCAGCCATCATTCCGAAGAAATGAATGCATAAGACATGGTTTTTTTCATGTCATGCAAAAAAAGAATGGTCATTGAAAACTTAATAATGAAGGTGAAATGATGAAGATAGCGGATAATAGTTTGAAAAAACACGCGGAATCGATTATGAACAGAAAAAACACTAGAGGTGATTGATATGGCATTACCAGAGGAAAACCCGGGGCGTATAGCGCTTTCATCGGGAAAAATAAATGAAGATACTGAAGAAAAAAAGGTTAGTGACAGAGAAGAAGCGAAGCTGCGATGGTATGAATATCTGGTTATATATGTTGTGGAAGTATTTCTTTGTCTTACGATTGGCGCGGGAATCGCACTCATAACCATATATGGCATATTCAGCGGAATGAACAGCCAGAATATCGGGCTAGGAATAATTCTTCTTCTTCCATTCGCTTATGCGATATATATGAAAATGATCATAGTTATGGTTCCGGAAAAAAAGAGATATTTGCTTCTTGCTTTTAAGAGGTACTACAAGTCTCTTGGTCCGGGCCTGCATTTGATCGTTCCATATATTATGGAAGTCGGACGGGAACTGACGCTTGCCGCCACAAAAATGTTTGATATCTATATGAAAACAGATTCAGCTCGGTTGGAGTTCAAGGGCGGAACTATAGGTGTGAACATCAAGTTGATATGCAGAGCATATGATTCCTATGAATTGGGTTTCGGAATATATATCACCGATGAAGAAATAGCCGCAATTGAAAAGACAGAAAGGGATATGGGATTTGACAAGCTTCCCGAGAACTGGATGTATTTTGCGGCGATAAAGGCTGAAGCTGCTATTCGAGGCGTATGCGGCAGATATACGATCGACGAAGCCATAGAAGCAAGGTCGGTTGGGAAACAAGAAGTCGGTGAATTCAGAGCAGGGATCATTTCCAAGGCATTAGATGAATGCAATAAAAGCGTTGAGAAATATGGCATAATCTTTGAGCAGGTCGCTTTTTCTTCAATTGAACTGCCCAAGAAACTTGAAGAAGCACGAAACAAGATCCAGATAGCAGTTGAGACCAAGAAAGAAAAAGATAAATTGCTCGAAGTGGCAATAGTTGATGCAAAAATAGGCGAGCAAGAAGGCTTAAAAACAAGGAACAGGCTGGATGCTATTGCGTCTGACGAGGAAATCAAGGAAGAATATACGGACCATGCGGATGGCAACAAGAAAAAGTCAAGAGTTGTCGGGAAAAAGTCTTCCGGCTTGTCACGCGCGGATGTCATGAAATGGGAGGCATCAATGGAAGTGGCAAAATCGGTTGACAATATTTCGGTTTTGTCCGGCGGGAAAGATGAATCTATTCCGCTTGAGATCGCGGCCAGAATGGGAGCGGCTTTCAGAACCGGATCGGATTCCGCTGCAAGAAAAGAAAAGCAGAAGCCTGAGAAAAAAGAGAAGAAGGAAGAGGGATCTGAGGAGGAAGGCGAGGATAGCGAACAAGAAAAAGAAGAAACCGATACGAAAGCGGTTGAAAAAAAGGAGAATAAAGAAAAAAATAAGAGAAATGGGTATAAGAAAAAGAATAAAGCCAAGAAGGAAGAGGAAGTTTCCGAAACCGATAAAAACGTGATTGAGACGGAGAAAAAACAATAGAAAAGGATCTTTGATACAAAAGATCAGGAGGTGATGGAATGTCAGACAATGATCCGGAAAGGTCAAAAAAAGCCAAAAAAATGGTTCTCTTCTACCTTTTGTTCGCGGTGCTGGTCTATCTTCTTGGAATAGTTAATGCAATTGTACTGATGGCTATTCTGGTGATCGGCCCGAAGATTGTCCGATACATAAACGCAAAAAGAGGAACACCCGCGGGTGAAGGGATAGCGGCTAAGCTGAATTTTGGCAAGATCTTCAAAACTTTGTTATTTGTTGCACTTGTTGCCGTGATCCTGTATTTTCTCATTTCATATCTTATGAGTATGGATACGTCGGAAAATAAAGGTCCATTGAATAGCGTGATCTATGTTGAAAGCCAGGAAGGCGCTGGAATAGTGAATAACAACGGCACCTATGGGATCCAGCTTGCAACCGGAGGCGCGACAACCGGAACGACTTTCATCATCAGAACAAAGGAAACTGTGACAGGCTGGCCTGCATTCGGGGCCGATGTATATTCTCCAAAAGGAGGTTCGACGTTGAAGGTGTCATATATTGATGCGGACAATTTGAAGAATAGCATTCGTTTTCAAGAGGTTTCAATTCCGGCCAACTATAGCTTCGGGTATTCGAATAAATACAAGCTAAGCGATTATCGCGGTTGGATCAAGAACGGGACGAGTGAGGAAGTCGTGAGCAAGGGAAATCTTCCTCGCAAAGATCCGATAAGGCATGACATAGAGCTTGAGGTATATGTGGCTCCAAACAGCTACGTTGAACTCAGCAATATGATTTTGCGCAGAAACTGGTAGGAATAACAATTCCTACTTTTTTTATTGGGGAAAAAAGCCTTGGTATCAGCCGGTGTGTGCGCCTGCCTGCTCGCCTCGCTGTCAGCATCCGGCGAAGCGGGCCGGAGGGTAGCCGTTATGGTTCGACCTGCCTTCGCCAATACTTCGACAAGGCAAGCAGGTTCACCATGACAAATACTCACAGCGCTAATTAGTTTCCGTTGAAATAGCGGTAATTTCAGGTGTCTTTGCGAGGCTCATCAGAGCCGTGGCAATCCCTATTCTATGCAAATTATGCTTTATTATAAGAGTTTTATCGGCTTAGTTTTGGGATTGCTTCGTTGTTGTTACTCCTCGCAATGACGAAATTTATGGCTATTTCATCAGGAATTAATTAGGTTACTTCGGTACTATGCGAGAGCTTCGTCTTGTCTTTAATGACAAATTTAAACCTTGAAATTAAAGCCGGAATTTGTCCAATCTATCATAAATAACCGAGAAGCAGTTCTGACGGATCAGTGTGGACTATTCAGCATATAAGCCTGTTTCTTTCTTTTTGATTTTGTGTTATAATGAAGCCAGTTACGATGCGAGCGCGAAGGTGCGAAATTTTTTGAAGTGGAAGTTTTCAAAGACAAAAATAAAACCGTAATGTTCATTTCCGACCTAATTTATTTTATAATACTATGAACATAAATTTAAAAGAAAAAATAAAAAATATGATGCATTCTTTCAACTTTGGAAAAATCAAAGAAAGCGAAGTAACCGGAAAAAAGGGAAAGCATATTTCAGTTTTGAAGATGCTTTTTGTTTTTGTGTCCATGCTGGCCTTGCCTGTTCATATGGCAAATGCGGTATGGTACAAACCATGGACATGGACACTGAGGGGCGTTGGAGAAGAAATACTGGAGGCAATTTTATTCGGTTTTAACTTGATCGTCTATAATCTCGGCAACTTTGCCCTGAATATAGCCGGACAGCTGGTCCATTTTGGAGCGTGGCTCGTCGATCTCATGATGGACCAGGGAATATACAAGGCGGTTTTGGTTGATTCCACAGCCATCAAGATCGGATGGGAAACTATCAGGGATTTTTGCAACATGTTTTTCATTTTTTTCCTGCTCATCGTAGCATTCGCAACAGTACTTCGGATCAGCGAATATAGCGCGAAAGTCATACTTCCGAAGTTTCTGATCGCGATCTTTATGATCAATTTCAGCATGGAGATCACGAAGCTCGTGATCGATTTCGGACAGGTTTTTATGTATGAGATCAGGGGCTGGATGGGTGATTTTTCCGGAACGACGGGAGGAGGAAGCAGCCTCACTTCGATCGTGGATTATTTCAATGAATATTTCAATGCAAGTGCAACGAACATTACGGCAGATTCGGCCATAGCTATTCTTTTTGCGGCCGCCTATTCTTTCATGCTCGGATTCACCTATATCATGATGGCGGGATTCCTTCTTATCCGACTGCTGATGTTCGCTGTTCTGATGATCCTCTCTCCTTTTGCCTTTTTCGCGAATATTTTTCCGGGGACAAGGCACTATTCCAGCGATTGGTGGAGATCCATAATGAAATATTCTCTTTTCGGTCCGATATTCATTTTCTTCGTTTTCATATCCGCGACCATGGCCTTTGAACTTACAAACAATTACAATCCTGCGGCAGTCGTTCCTGCCGGATATGCGCAGATCGAAGCCGTGAAAGGACTCATCCCGAAGCTTATTCCGAATGTTATCGCGCTGATGATGCTTTGGATGGCAATTCCGATCACTCAGAAACTGGGAATTGCCGGTTCGAGCAGACTGATCGGCGGAACGCTCGGTCTTGGCACTGTGGCCATGGCAAGCTATGGCGCGACGAAGCTTGCAGGAGGATGGGGAAAGAAAGCGGTTGAAGCACCGGCGAGCAGGTTACATGCTTACGGTATGGGCCAGAACGGAAGATACAAAGCAGCGGTGGATAAATTAAGCGGCGGATTGAAAAAACTGCCCCTTGGCACAGGAAGAATATTCATTCAATACGAAGCTGACAAGGCCGTACAGAAAAAGGAAGATGTTGCAAAGCATCAGAAGATCATGGAAAATCTTTCCGACAAAGATAAGAAATCATATGTCGATAGCTTCTCGATCGATCGAAAAGCAAAAGCAGATGCTCAGCAGGCTATGTTTAATTTGCTTGCAAAGGATTCCGGCAAGGGTTTGACGGATGCAAGATTGCAGAAGATGGGTTATGAGAAAGAAGTGAACGGACAGCAGGTGTTTGATAAGAAGAAATTTGAAAGCGATTATAATCGGGCAAAGGCTTATGGACATGACACGGGCACTTTGGAGACCTACAGGCCTGATATGTTGACGAAAGATGATGACATAAGGGAAAAAGTCAAAAAAGTTGTCCAGGATGGAAACTATAAGAACATAAAGAGCGATGCTCTCGCAAATGAGACCGTTGCTAAGGAATTGGAAGGATTGATTGGCAAGAAAAAATATGATGAATTTATAAACAACAAGTCACAAGAAGAAAAATCAAGCCTTTCAAAGCATAAAGAGAAAAAATTAGCAGTGGAATATGCAACGCTATCTCCTGCTGATTTACAAAAAAAACAGGTTGAGATTGCAAGCCTTGCAAGTCCAGATGATAAAGTGGAAGCCATGAAACAGATGACGGGAGTTGTAAATGGTCAAATTCAATATGCGCCAAACATCAACAACAGGCCGGTTGTTAATTTGGACGTTGTAAATGAAGTCATGGATAGCATGTCCAAGGATCAATTCCTTGATTTGAATAAAGATTTCTTTGAGGAATATGGGCACATGGTTTCAGATGCTAATATTGACCATATTGCCAAATTTGGCGATACGGAACAGCTTAAATCAATGAAAGAAGCGATTGTAAGGGCACAAGCAGGAACTAATAATTTTTATCGCGGAAATCAGCTGGTGGATGCTCAAAAATTAACAGATAGACTGAATAAAATAAATAGTAAAATATAATGAAAAAAGAAATTAAAGATAAAATCAAAAACACCCTTCCGGCTTTCGTGTTGGATAGTCTTTATAGTGATTATAGTTCTGAGGCTATCGAAAAAATAATTGATGACTATATCCAGAATGAAGAAACAATGGATAATTTGAAAGATATAATCGGTCTTATAGTTTTGAAAGAAATAAGAATAGAAGAAGTTTTTGATTTCATAAAAAAACTTGGGATTGATGATAAAAAGGCGAAAGACGTCACATTGATCGTTCTTTGCGAGATATTATTCCCGATGAAAGATTTTTTCCCTGGCATTGAAGATGTGATCGTCAAACTTGGCGGGGAGATCCCCAAAACGAATCCGATTAGCATTGATCAGCAGATGCTCAAAAGAGAGAAGGAAATGGAAGAAATGGAAGAGGCTGAAGAAAGAGAGCAAGAAGAAGCGGAAAAAGACATGATGGTGAGTCTTCCGATAGCTGAACTTGTAAAAGAATATCCTCAGGTTCAATCCCAGCGGATCGGATCGCAGGAGTCGATCATCGTTCAGGGAAGCGATGTGCCTATGAAACCGGAAATAAAATACTGGATGAAAGATTATATGGAAAAGGCGGGATATCGCATGCACTCGAATCTTGATCGGGTCAGTTATGTCTATCACGACAAGAACACAAAGAATATGAATGAGGAAGAAAGAAGGCAATTGGGTTTGGTTTTGAAATCCTTTGATGAAGAAATACCCCTCCCCTATTCCACCAAGCATGTCAAGATCGACTTTTCGAAAATTGCTGAAGAGTAAAATATATTTATAAGATACAAGGACACAAGATACAATAACCAGACAATAATCAACAACCAAATTTCAATAATCAATTATGCACGATTTTGATTTAGAAAGAAGAACAACTGAATTCGCGAAAAGAGTAGTTCGTTTATGCAGATCATTACCGAAAGATTCAATTAACAATAGATTAAGCGGACAGGTTGTCGGTTCGGCTGGTTCCGTCGGCGCAAATTATCGTGAAGCAAATGATGCTTTGGGGAAAAAGGACTTTATTCTCAGGCTTAAAATAGCCAGAAAAGAAGCAAAGGAAACGATGCATTGGCTGGAACTGGTTGAAGAAGCGAATCCTGAGCTGAAACCAAGAATGGCAGAATTAAAACAAGAAGCAACTGAATTGAAGAATATTCTATCAGCAATAATCGGCAAAACGGTAAAAAATAACAATCCTGTTCGATAATTGATCATTGAGATTTGTTTGTATCCTTGTAGCTTGGTTATTGTATCTTTACTTTTGAAGACATAAGCAATGAATTTAACGATATAACAATTTAACAATAGAATTTATGCAGTACGGCGTACCGCAATTTATCGACGTTGAAGACAAGATAGTAGGTCCTTTTACCGGCAAACAAACTCTGTATATGATGATCGGAGGAGGATTTTTGATCCTGATCTTCTCGTTCTTCACTCTGGGATTTTTTCTCGTCGCCGTTGTCATCATTCTTCCGCTTACGCTGGTTTTCGCTTTCTATAAGCCGAAAGGCATCACCGTTGCCCAATATCTCTCGAATTTCATGAAGTTTTTCTCATCGAATCGTCTTTATGTCTGGAGGAGGGAGAATGAAGGAAGCTTTTTCAAAACAGTACAGAAGAAGAAAAAGGCTACCGTGGAAGTCGAGGCTAAGACTGTCACAAGAAGCAAGATCCGCGAACTTGCCTGGGTTCTCGACACCAGCACTGCGGTGAGCGTTCCCTATGAGGCAAAAGAGAGGCCGGACGAAGCGGTGAGAAGATGATTTTTGGCAACTGAAAAATGAAAAGCTAAAAATGAAAAACGACAGAGAAAAATTTAAAAATGAATTTAAGGCGCGAATCTACAACTTCATATTGAATCTGATAAAATTTATCGACCACTTACCTTCCGACAGAGCTACGGATATAATCGCCAAACAGCTCCTCAGAAGCGGCACAAGCATCGGCGCAAACTATATCGAAGCGCAAGCGGCAAGCTCAAAGAAGGACTTTACTAACTTTTTCCACTATTCCTTAAAATCGGCCAATGAAAGCAAGTTCTGGATCGCGATCTTAAGAGATAGCAAAAAGGCTGGAAAAGAAGAGGCTGAAGCTTTATTGAAAGAGCTTATAGAAATTTCAAACATACTGGGCTCAAGCATTATCACGCTGAAGAACAAAAGATAGTCCATCTTATATATAATATTTTTTCGTTTTTCATTTTAAATTTTAAATTTGAAATATGTCAACTCCTGAAAAAAAACCGGTTAAGGGTCTCAGCACCCAAAGATATCTTGAAATAGCCGAGATAAAGGATAGCGTTGTCGTGATGAAAAACGGAAACTTGAGGGCTGTTCTCATGGTGTCCTCGATAAATTTCGCCTTGAAATCCATCGATGAGCAGGATGCGATCATCTATCATTTCCAAAGTTTTCTGAATTCTTTGGATTTTTCCATCCAGATCCTCATCAACTCAAGGAAGCTCAATATTGAGAATTATCTGGACGTTCTGAGAGAAACGGAGAAAAGGCAGACGAATGAGCTCCTGCGAATGCAGACCGCAAGCTATATCGAATACATCCAGGGGCTGGTCAAAATGGCGAACATTGTCAGCAAGACTTTTTATATCGTTGTTCCCTTCTCCGCCGCTGAAACGAAAGAAGGCGGGCTTTCAAAACTGAAAGCGTCTTCAACCGCGACACAGATCATTTCCAGCAGGGAAGTTTTTGAAAAATATAGAGATCAGCTTTTTCAGAGGGTCGATCATATAATCGAGAATCTGAGCGGAACTGGGCTTCGAATGACAATGCTTAACACGCAGGAACTTATTGAATTGTATTATAATCTCTATAACCCCGATCTCGCGGACAAGAAAGGGCTGGCCGACATCGAAGAACTTGACCTTGCGGTGGAGTAAACTTACGTATTGAAAAATGAAAAGCTAAAAATGAAAAACGACAGAGAAAAATTTAAAAATGAATTTAAGGCGCGAATCTACAACTTCATATTGAATCTGATAAAATTCATAGATAACCTGCCCTCCGACAGAGCTACGGATATAATCGCCAAACAGCTCCTCAGAAGCGGCACAAGCATCGGCGCAAACTATATCGAAGCACAAGCGGCAAGCTCAAAGAAGGACTTTACTAACTTTTTCCACTATTCCTTAAAATCGGCCAATGAAAGCAAGTTCTGGATCGCGATCTTAAGAGATAGCAAAAAGGCTGGAAAAGAAGAGGCTGAAGCTTTATTGAAAGAGCTTATAGAAATTTCAAACATACTGGGCTCAAGCATTATCACGCTGAAGAACAAAAGATAGTCCATCTTATATATAATATTTTTTCGTTTTTCATTTTAAATTTTAAATTTGAAATATGTCAATTTTCAGCAGTTTGCTGCCATCCGGAAATAAGGCAAAAGAAAATAATTCCGCTTCGCCGAAGAAAGGAACCGCAACAGGCGAATCGAGCGCTGTGATCGCTTCGGAGAGGATATACAAGCAGGGACTTACGACCGTAAAGGACATCATCGCTCCCGCCGCTTTCAGGATCGAAGCGGATTATGTGATGATAAACCGGAAAATGGCGGCGACGTTCTTCGTTTATGCCTATCCGAGATATTTGCAGACGAATTGGTTCTCCCCGATCGTCAATCTTGACGCGACATTCGACATTGCGATGTTCATCCATCCGCAGAGCAGCGCGGAGATATTGAGGCATCTTCTCAAGGTTGTAACGCAGATCCAGTCGCAGATCTCCATGAACGAGGAAAGAGGAATGGTCAGGGATCCGATCCTCGAGACCGCATATCAGGACGTTGAGAATCTCCGAGATGACCTCCAGCAGGGTATCGAGCATTTTTTCCAGTTCGGGCTCTATATGACAATCTATGGCGATACGAAAGACGAACTGATGAAGGTTGAGACGCAGATAGAGGCGATCCTTGAGGCAAAGCTCATCTATGTGAAGCCGGCGATAATGCAAATGGAGGAGGCTTTCAATTCGACGCTTCCGCTGGCGAGCGACAAGCTCATGATCGTGAACAATATGAACACTTCTCCCCTTTCCACGACTTTCCCGTTCGTTTCGAGCGATCTCACTTCGAATCAGGGCATTCTCTATGGGATAAACAGGCACAACAACAGTCTGGTGCTTTTTGACAGGTTTTCGATGGAAAATGCGAACATGGTCATTTTCGCAAAGTCCGGCGCAGGAAAAAGCTATACGGTCAAATTGGAAATACTGCGAAGTTTGATGGTTGAAACGGATGTCATTGTCATAGACCCTGAAGATGAATATAAGCATCTTTGCGAGACCGTCGGCGGCACTTTCATGAGGATCTCTCTTTCGGCGAAGCATCACATTAATCCTTTTGATCTTCCGACTGCGCTTGAGGATGAAGCTCCCGCGGACGTGCTTCGTACGGCGATCGCCAATGTCTCCGGACTTCTCAAGGTTATGCTCGGAAAGCTTTCCGCAGAGGAAGACTCGATCTTGGACAAGGCCATTGCGGAAACCTATGCCATAAAAGACATCACTCCGGAAGCGGAATTCGCGAAGCTTGAACCTCCGACAATGACAGATCTGCAGATGGTGCTTGAGAATATGAGCGGCGCAGAAAGCCTCTCGACCAGGATCAAGAAATACACTGAAGGAACTTTTGCAGGATTTTTGAACCACAGGACGAATGTCAGCGTGGACAAAGGCCTCGTCGTTTTCAACATCAGGGACATGGAAGAAGAGCTCCGTCCGGTCGCCATGTATCTCATTCTGCACTATATCTGGACGCTGATCAGGTCCGAAAGGAAAAGAAGGATGCTTGTGGTCGATGAGGCGTGGTGGATGATGCAGCACGAAGACGCGGCCTCATTTCTCTTTTCGATCGCAAAACGATGCAGGAAATATTTCTTGGGCCTCACGACGATCACCCAGGACGTCACCGACTTCATGGGTTCGAGATATGGAAAGCCGATCGTCACCAATTCCTCGATCCAGCTTCTCCTGAAGCAGTCCCCTGCCGCCATCAAGGTCATCGTGGACACATTCTATCTTACGGATGAGGAGAAGTTCTTGCTATTGGAAAGCAATGTCGGAGAAGGGATATTCTTTGCAGGGGCAAAGCGCGCCGCGATCAAAGTGGTCGCTTCATATTCCGAGGATCAGATCATAACTTCCGATCCCGCCCAGCTCCTTGAGATCGAAAAGGCAAAGAAAGAACTGGAAGATGTGGCGTAAAAAAACTCAAAAGTAAAAACTCAAAAGTTAAAATTGCAATTGAAAATTAAAAAGTGATAATTTGTTGTCATCCTGATCCGCCGATTGGCGGAGAAGGATCCCGTCAATTATTTCGTATCGCTATAAATTTCACAATTCATTGTTAATATAGGATTTCAAGATGATACAATATGAATAGATATTTTGTATATATAGCTTCAAACAGCAGAAATACAGTTCTATATACCGGTATCACAAATGACATAAATCGAAGAATGTTTCAGCACAAAAACAAGCTGGTAAAAGGTTTCACAGAAAAATATAATGTTGACAAGTTAGTATATTGCGAAGAGTTTAATTCGCCAGGAGAAGCAATCTCCGCCGAAAAGAAAATTAAAGGATGGACAAGAAAGAAAAAGATAGATTTGATCAAAAGCATTAATCCCGAATTCGCAGACTTGTTGATATAAAACCGGGATTCTTCACTCCGCTCCGCTGCATTCAGAATGACATCATTATTTAAGCAAAAATCAGACTTCTAGACTTGATTGAGACTTGAGAATTGGTAATTGAAAATTAATAAAATATAAAGTCTAAAATCTCGAAATTCGAATTATGGATAAGACAAGAAAATAACTCAATATATTTTCGTCTTCCATCAGATCATCAAGGTTCATTGATGATTCGATGAAAGCCGGCAATTGCAGCTAAGCTCTGTTTTGGGAGTAATATTATTATCTATAAAAAATGGAAAGTGGAAGAATAAAAAGTGGTGTATCCAGAATTGCCAAAAATGAAAGTGCTAATCGAGTAGCGAATGCAACTCCTTTTGTTGGTGGAGCTAAAAGAATGGCAGAGAGTGCAGCGGGAAAAACATTGGCCGGAGAGAAATTATCAGGCAGGGATAGGTGGAAACATGGCGCTGGAGGAGCAGCTGATCTGGCTTTGGATTTTACCGGAATTGGAGAGGTTGAGAAAGGCGCAAAAATGGCATATATTGGAAAAAAGATAGCAAGCGGTCTGGAAGAAAATACAAAAAAGGAAGCCACAAGAGAAATTAAAGACCAAGTCATTAAAAGAGGCATTGCGGCTGATAATTATCGTATCAAAAGCCAAGCCGGCAGAAATGAGGAAGCGCAAAGGATAAAAAGCGAAGCTCAAAGAGAAGCCGAGAGGCATATGAATCATGAATTCCAAAAATCGGCAAGAATGAGCGGAGTGAAAGGGAGAGTGGCGTCAAAAATCGCCAGCCGGGGCGTATCGGAAGCAGCCTATCAAATTGCCTCCAGGTTGAGCGAAAAGGCGAAACAAGGGGGGCATTGGGCGGTGATCGTTTTTATTGTAACTTTACTGATA
The DNA here is from genome assembly GCA_041661265.1 of Candidatus Paceibacterota bacterium. Taxonomy (NCBI): domain Bacteria; kingdom Bacillati; phylum Minisyncoccota; species Minisyncoccota bacterium. The sequence continues at coordinate 13,802 of JBAZUT010000008.1, forward strand.
GCTATAATAGTTGACGCGTTAGATATTGTAGGCACTCTTCTTATTGAAACGATCCTAGGCTGGCTTATTATTTTTCTGATTAACACACTTCTTTCATTGATCATAAATATTTTTTGGATGTTGCTTGCAGGTGGCGGACATAGCAAGTTTTTTTGGAAGATTCTTGTCAGGTATATCATATTTGGATTGATACTTGATTCCATCCCAATTATAGAATTATTTCCATTTACGGTTTTTATGGTATGCTGGAACTGGTATGATTATAGCAAAGAAAGAAGTGAAGCGAAGCAAGAATTGAAAAGATTTTCAAAAGTTTATGCAAAAACGGGAGAAATAAAAGGACAATCCATGAAATATGCTTAGAGAATATCGCAAAAAGATCCTGATATTATTTTTTGATAATACCTAGTCAATGTTGACTAAAGAGCAGGGCAGAAGGAAGCGGATGAGTTAAAATTTCCAATTTTGAATTGAGCTAAGCATCGTACTTAACTTCAAGACTCAAATTAATAACCGTTGTCATCCTGATCCGCCGATTGGCGGAGAAGGATCCCGTATTTAAATATGGATATCACGTTCAAAAAAAATGGACTCATTGTCATTCTGAACAGAGCGGAGCGAAGTGAAGAATCCCAGTAGAAAAAAATAGCGCCTTATGTAACGGGACTCTTCGACCCGCTTCGCCGAAGGTTGACAGCGAGGCGAGCGGGCTCAGAGTGACAAGTATTGCATAGAAGGGATATTTGCTTTTACAATACCTCAAGACAATATAGTATGAATAAATACTATGTTTATATAGCTTCGAACAGCAGAAATACAGTTTTATATACCGGCATTACACATAACATAAATCGAAGAATGTTCGAACATAAAAACAAATTAGTTAAAGGTTTTACAGAAAAATATAATGTTGATAAATTAGTGTATTGTGAAGAATTTAATTCTCCGGGAGAAGCAATTGCCGCCGAAAAGAAAATTAAAGGATGGACAAGAAAGAAAAAGATAGATTTGATCGAAGGGATTAATCCCGAATTTGCAGACTTGTTGATATAAAACCGGGATTCTTCATTTCGCTTTGCTTCATTCAGAATGACATTATTGTTTAAGCAAATGAAAATTAGGGTTTCATTCAAAATCCAAAATTGGAAATTAAAAATTAACTTATAATATTAACATCTAAAACTATGTTTATCAGAAAACGCACCTTGCTCCTGCTTCTCCTTGTTGCATCTGCCACATTTGCTTACCCTGCTTTTGCCCAATATACCCCAATGGTCAGGATTCCCGGGCTCACCGCCGCGGGAAGCATAAATCTTTCAATGTATCTGGTGGGATTATATAATTTTATGGTCAGTATTGTGGGAATAGTTGCTGTCATGATGATGATCGTGGGAGGCATGAGATATATAACTGCTGCGGGAAGTTCAACGGCGATTAGCGATGCAAAAGATATTATCTCAAATGCCGTAGCCGGTCTCGTTATTGCCATTTTTGCCTGGATCATTGTTGCCGCAATAAATCCCGACGTCTTGTTCATAAAGAAACCCGGATCGGGATTCAAAAATGCTTCATATTTATCTTGTACGAAGCAATATACGGCCGCGATATGCAAGTGCAATGATGACGTGGGTTTGGGAGTTTTTGCATCTCCGACCGCCTGCAATGATGCATGCAAAGCCGGAAATCATTGCGGCGGTTTGGTGAATAGTTGTATCAGGGATGGAGTGAATGAAACGACCAGTCCGAAATTTAATACAGCTCCGAATAACGGAAAATGTTTATGTGCTAATGGAGTGGATGTTGTGCCTATACCGCCAGCTACATGTCAAGCGACTTGCGCTATAGCAAATTGTATAAAGGCTGATGCAAGAATTGGAAATACAGGAATTACAGGTTTTGTCTCAGGAGTGGTAGATCAAAAAAGGACAACTATATACATAAAAAATCCTTGCACGGATTCTTTGGCATTTGATGCTTACAAAACATTTGCTGTAAATCCCTATACGTGCAGTTGGGATTTTGAAAGCGACGGCACACCTGACAATCCCTCGTGTTTTACAGGATTTTGTCCGGTAAGTGGCGTCTTTATCGCTGGAACTTATACAGCAACGCTTACAGTGACTGACTCTGTTACTGGAGCAAGTTCTGCGGACACTGTTATTTATGAAGCAATATATCCATAAGAATGGGCTTAACGACGAATTCTTGTGGCTATGGCGTAAAGGATTTGCTGATTATGATTCTGGCAGTGCGCGAAATATAATTTTAGCACCACATATTTACTAATAACCCTATCTTCACAAAAAAAATTGGGAATTTATTCCCAATTTATTATTACGTGGTCGAATTTCAGCTCATTGCCGTCAGTGTTGTCAGTTTTTTCGTAGATTGCTACGATAGACGTTGTTTCGCCGGATGCGAATGCATATTCAACTGGAGAGAACCCAGTTGTCTTTGTTGGGTTCTGGATATCATCCTTTGACTCAACTCCGTCAAAATTCCATCCAAGGAATTTGTATCCTGCAATGTCTGTTGCCGATACTTTGACAAGAGGCCTGCGATGTGCATCTATTGATACGGTCTTATCTTTCGTATCGATACCGTTTATAAATGCTTTTATTGCGTCCAAGCTGTTCAGGTCCTGTTTCTCATACGAGAAACCGACAAATGCGCCTTCGGCTGCTGTTTTGCTGTTTAATACAGTGGGCATGGATGTGGGATTTGTAAACGTCCCCAGCGCCGTTAGTACGGCCGCTGCTATGAGCGCTACGGCCACGGTGCCAATCATCCATGTCGGAATCACTATTCCTCTCTTACGTATTGTTTCGTTCATTTTTTTTCACGCTCCTTGTGTTTTCTTTCTTTATCACCTCCTGTTTCCAGCAAGGTTTTTTAGCGGGTATGTAACAGTCTAAAGTCCTTAAAGTCTAAAGTTTCTAAAGCAAAGCTTTCGGCTTTATGGATATTTTGACTTTCGACTATTTTTATACCCTTCAAAAAACCATGCTGGATTTACTTGTTGTCGGATTTGTTCTGTGAACTGTAAATGAGCTAACTGGATATAATAGCATAAATATGACATTTGTCAATCCCCTTTATCCACAGCGCAAGAGGTCTGCACCTCGTCTATGAGGTCAGTCCTCTGAAGCGCCCAGCATCGGATCTTTTTGATCCTTTGCAATCGGAGGACCGATTTCCTGCTTGGAGGTGCGGATTGCTTTGTAATATTCCCAGATCGCACTTCTTTTGTATATAAAATTGTTAACGAACGACATTTTTCAGCAAAAGCTGAAACTCTCTTCTCTACCATCAAAATAGCAAGAAATCCACGTTGAGTCAATTTTTGCAGAGTTCGTATTGTGGACTTCCTGTGGAGAAGATGGGGAATAAAGATAAAAAAAGAGTATATGTTATACTCTTCAATTGCAATGCTATTTATATATCGTTGTTGAACTAAAAACAAATTCTGCCCTGTTTCCCGCGCTATCGATCGCACTTATTTTTGATATGCAGGATTCCCCGTTTGAAACCTTTTTGCAAACTTCATAAAGCGGATCTGTTTTTATCATCGTAAAGAGGGCCCAATCACCGTTTTTGAAAGGTGTTTCCGTCACTCCATCTCCATTATTGTCGTACAGATAAGTTGCAGGCGGATTTGGCACGATAGAGTCACTGAAGTCCAAGACGAAGGATTTATCTTCTTCCAGAACGATAGCATTTCCGAAATAATCTCTAGTCGCTAAGGTTCTCGGATTGCTCGTATTTATATTTACCTCTCCTATTTTTGGCTGGATGACAAATGTTTTAGCCGTCATGTCGGATGTTTTATTTGCCTCTTCTGCCGGGATGGCGCTTGATGCGTATCCTGAAAATGATGCAAATATAGCAATTAGAACTGCCATAATTACAATTGCTTTAAATCTCATTCTTTCACGTCCTTTTTGTTTTATATTTTAAGGATTGATTATTCTTTCCTTAATGTCATCAGCATAAATTGTTTTTCTAAATTTGTCAAAGGTTGATGATACGGGATTTGTTAATAATGTTTAAAAATGTCCTAAAGTTAAAAAAATAGGGATTTATTATCCCTTTATTGATAGAACCTTATATTGATATTTACTCTATAGAGTTCATCATTAGCGCTTTTGTCTGCCATCCAGACGGTGGATTTTCTCTGTGGGCCCTTCACTCCTTCTACAGAACCGCCTCTATTCCATTTGCCGCCATTTCCAGACTCAACTGTGAGTTTGACCACACCTTGCAGATCACGGAGATATGAATTAACTGTCAGTATCTTATTGTCTCCGGAAATTTCCGCTTTGAAATTATCCAGGACTAGATTGTCATCAACTGCAATTGCGATGTTTTGCAGTTTATTTTTTGGGACAGTAAAATAAACCTCCACTACACCATTGCTTCTGAAACTGGCATATTTTTGAACATACGCTACATTATTTTCGTAGCTTCTATTGTTGTATGCACCGACCAGGGGCTCTTTTACGGGGAGGCCTTTGACAGTAATTCCGTTGAGAGTATTTCCTTCAATTTTTTTCGAATCATCTAAACTGTTGGAATCTGTGATTCCAGTATTTTCGGAAATTGGCTGTTTGATGGCCGTTTCTGCTACTTTCGGCGCTATTGTCTCCGGACCTTTGTCCGACACGCATCCCGAGATCAACAAAGCTCCCGCAAGCAGAAATACTGCCAATATTTTCAATTTTATTCTCATTCTTTCACGTCCTTTTTGTTTTGTTTTCCATATTTCAAGGATCAATTTGTCTTATCCTCAATGCCACCAGCATAAAGTTTTTTTTGAGATTTGTCAAGAATTGAGGCATCTATTGTCCCATTACTAAAAAGTCCCCTCTCGAGAGGGGCAGGGGTGTGTGAGTTGGGAAGCGCGGCTAGGTCGCTTTGAGTTAATTTGATAAACAAAAAAACACAAATCTCTCTGAGGTTCAAGGTCTGCACCTTGTCCACAAGGTCAGATCCTTGAAGAACCGGCGAAGACATCGAACAACTTCATTTATTATCGGAGGATCCGACTTCTTTGAGGGGGTGCGGACCTCTTTTGTTCTCGGACTTCCCTGTTCCTTCCACACAAGAGGAAGAGGCCAGGTGGATTTGGAATCAGGGCCCTCGGATCTCGATCAGACCAGATATTTTTTCATTATTTCTTTGTAATTTTTGCAGAAATCAGTCACGAAAGATTGGTCGGGAAAGAAATTCTGAAGATCATATGCGAGCTTTCTTTCATCGACCTCCTTTTCGATTTTGTTTTTCAGGACTTGTTTCAGTTCATTCTCGTCTTTGATGGAGAAAGCCTTTTCAAGGACAGCAAAGTCAGGACTGATGCCTTTGCTGAGATACCAGAATAGGTCATAGAAGTCGCGTCCCTTTATGTCGATAACATTGTTTTTTCCCTTGAACCATTTTCGTCCCAGTATCGCCATGATCTTTCCGGTCATCAGAAATTTTAGGGTGTAATTTTTGGCAAGAAAATTGAAGCCGAATGAAGAGACTGGGGAAAGCTCGGTTTCAAATACTTCGAATTGGCTGATCTCCGGCTCGATTTTGACATAGAGAAAATCGCTTTTTTCTCCATAAATAAGACCAAGATCTTTCAGGATCGGGAATTTGAGATAGAGCCTGTTTTTTCCCTGGACCCGGAAGGAAGGAACTATAAGGAAATTGTTTTCAAAATATGCAGAAAGTGCCGTGCCCATTTTTTCCAGATCCAATGTCCGGAAATCAGATTCTTCGAGGTCAAAGTCCAGGTCTTCGGAAAGTCGCGACAAGCCATAGCAAATGCGAAGGCACGATCCGCCGGTGAAGATGAAGTTTTTATATTCTTTGCTGTTATATATATAGCTCAGAACTGGAAATTGCAGGACCTCTTTAAGGAAGTTTGCGATCACAAAATCAGGAAGCCCGGCTCTCTTTTTCTCCTGCACCAGGGTTTTCATGGTCTCTTTAAGCATAATATTGTTCATTAATGAGTTTAAATAGTGTATTCATGCGTTTGTTGTTGCATATTTTTATGTATTCTTCCATTTTTTTGATGTCGGAAGCGGAAATATTTTCCCAGTTGAGGCGCAGATCTTCCAGCGCTTCTCGGTTTATTTCACGCTTGCTCAAAAAGCGAAGATAGAGAAAATCAAACAGAGCTTTTGCTTTTTCGGCTTCAAGAACGGGCGCGCCTTGAAAATATTTGACGGAATATCCGCAAAAAAGCTTCGGGCTTATTGAGTAATAGCGGAAGCTTCCGAGCTTGTTCACAATTTCCCTTCCTGTTTTTACGGTCATTGAAGTCAGGGCGTTGGCCGGTTCGCTCAGGATCTGATATTTGGAAAGCGTATATTCCATTGAGAGATAGGATGGCATCACCATTTGATTGGCGATGTATTCGAGATAGGAGTTCTTGTCTCCTTCCATGCGGAATCGGTCGCTTAGCACGTATAGGCCGTTTTTCAGGCCAATGAGTTTCCCGTTTTTAAGCCAATATTTGATGTTGGCATTCAGCGATTCAGGGTCGCTTTCAAGCGATCGAAGCGTATTTTTGCTGAAAACAAGGAACTTTTGGCTTATTTTCTCAAAATCATTATAGTTCATTATATATGTTTATGATATAGTATAATAATTATACCAAAACGTGAACGAATGTCAAGAGCTTGGAATTCTGTTAAGTTGAAATTTTGGTGAGTGCACTCACCTAATTCTTGCGAAGTGGCTGGAGTCGTAAAGATTAAAACTGTCATAAAAAAGAGACGGCATTTAAGTCGTCTTTATTAGTTTTTCCGGATGTCTTGCAGTTGGATTTGGTTGAGCGGGCGGAGCATTAACTTTTGTAATTTCAACGCTCCATTCCCATTCTTTTATGGCATCGATCCCTGGGCAATTCCCTCCGCCTGCTTCTGTTATACATTTTTCCATCATAACTGTTTTAGAACTCTTTTTGTTTCTTAGTTTAAACTGATATTCCAGATAGAACCTGGCATTATCTGGTTTCAACTCAGAAACAACAGTAATAGCTTTGCCAGCGTATACTTTGATTTTAAGATCTCCGAGATCTAATGTTTGTGGTTGCGTCGAGTCTTCAAAGAAATCATACCAGTTATCTGACTTAAAAACTTCTATTTTTGATTGCGCATCGCTGTTCTTTGGCGTTTCAGTAACTCCCGGACCGACGTTTCCGGAGTTGCCCGAACTTCCCGAACTGCCAGGACTTGCCTCACTAATTGCTACTTCTGTTACTTTTGGCGATATTGTTCCCGGGTCTTTATCCGACACGCATCCCGAGATCAACAAAGCTCCCGCAAGCAGAAATATTGCCAATATTTTCATTCTTATTTTCACTTTTTCACATCCTTTTTGTTTTGTTTTCCATATTTTAAGGATCAATTTGTCTTATCCTCAATGCGAACATCATAAAGTGTTTTCTGGGTTTTGCAAACACTATCGGCTGGAAAGTGGAGGGTAGAATGTGGAAAGTGGCAAATTGTTGAAGAATCTTTTGATATTGCTCCATGACCATATTGTTCTATTATTAATAATCCCCTCTTGAGAGGGGCAGGGGTGTGTGAGTTGGGAAGCGCGGCTAGGTCGCTTTGAGTTAATTTGATAAACAAAAGAACGCAAATCTCTCTCAGGTTCAAGGTCTGCACCTTGTCCACAAGATCAGATCCTTGAAGAACCGGCGAAGACATCGAACAACTTCATTAATTATCGGAGGATCCGACCTCCTGCTGGAGGTGCGGACCTCCTTCGTCCCCGGATCTCCCCGCTCTTTCTGCACAAGATGAGGAGACCTGGTGGATTTGAGAATAAACTGTATTGCAATAACTTTTGAGTTGTATTAGAATGAAGATAATAAATGAAATATTCTTACTTTCAAAACAGGCCATGAATATCGATGAAAACAAATTAAAAGAAATACTAAAGGAGCAAAGTGATGATTTCAAGCGGCATGTGAGCGTGATTTCGGAAGATTTTCATTCGAGCGTGAAGCTGATCTCTGAACAATATAGTTCAATCAAAGAAACGCTGGATCGTCATACTGAGATACTAGATTCTCACTCCGAAACACTTGAATCGCATGGTAGAATACTTGAATCGCATACCAAAACACTCGAATCTCACACAAGAACTCTTGATTTTCACACTGAGATGATAGGCTCACTGAAGGAAGATGTGGAAATCATCAAAACTGATGTGGAGTTTGTGAAAAACTCTCTCAAGAAAAAGGTTGATGCTGAAGAGTTTTCGGTTTTGGAAAGAAGAGTCGCTGCACTGGAGTCAAAGGTCAGGGCGAGATAGAGTTTATCGTTTTAGAAATATGCCACACTTCCGGTTGAGGGGTGGTTTTTTGTTTTGTTGTGACATCTCATCCCTCCTTTATGAAAAGGAGGGTTAGGGTGGATTTGAATTAATCCGGTAAGCAAAAGAACGCAAATCTCTCTCAGGTTCAAGGTCTGCACCTTGTCCACAAGATCAGATCCTTGAAGAACCGGCGAAGACATCGAACAACTTCATTAATTATCGGAGGATCCGATCTCCTGCTGGAGGTGCGGACCTCCTTCGTCCTCGGACCCCTCCATCCACTTTGTCCAAGACAGACAGACTATGTGGGCTTGGATCGATCTGAAGATAAGGGAAATTGACACTCGTTTTTTGTGGAGTATAATAGAAATATAATTTGAATAGGTTATTGCAATGCTTTCGGACAAAGATGTTCAAAAACTGGTAAAAGTTTTCGCGACTCGCGATGAGGTGATTTCAAAGAGCGAATTGGGTGAATTAAAACGCGATTTCGGCAATCTTCAATTGTCTATTGACTCTTATGCCAAGAGGGCTGATGCTTATTTTCAGGAAATGGCGATGTTTTCACATAAGATCGATCGTCAGGAAAGATGGATCCAGGAAATTGCGAAAAAAATCGGAATGAAATTAGATTATTGATCAAAAAATATTTTTTGATTTTACTTCCTACTTCCTTTTTATAAGTGAAGTTTTTTCATTTTGACCGGGAATATCGCACGAAATAAAAAAAGAAACAAGTTTATTGTTTCTTGTAAGCTCTTTCTATTTCGCTTTCCCTTATCAATTGAAATCCCAGATTCATGAGCCTGGTTCCGACCGAGAGCATCAAAATGCCATAAACGAGCAAGCCGTTCAGGTTGAGCAGTTCGGGAGGGATTTGCATTCCTTGGGCGACCTGGGCGCCATTTTTAAACAGTGGCGCGAGGTTTTGCTTCCCGCTATACACGTCATTTACGTATAATCCCATCATTATCACGATCACAAGACCTATGCCGATGAATGTCCATCCGGTTTTTTTCTTCAGGGAAACTGTGTTAACCATTTCTATACCTCCGATCTGAAAATCCTGAATAAAGAATAGTATATTATGGGATAAAAGTAAATGAGCCGGGATATTGACAAAAACTATATTATATGCTATGCTTTTATGTTTGCTGTGCTAATTAAACAGCAAATATTCAGGTTCGTTGAAAAATAATCTTTCGGTTAAAATAGCGCTAAATGGTTTTTGGCGTTGTTTCAACCGAAGGATTCACAAGAATTCCATCGGTCCGATAGTATACGAACAAGAATAAAAGTAATGAATAGTTAAGGAGAAAAAGAAGAAAACAGGTGATTAACATGGTAGATGCAAAAACAATAGGTATCGGAGCGGTAATAGTGCTGGTTATACTGGCATTCAGCGGATGGAGCATGTATATCGGACTGAACAATGCAAGACTCGACGCGGACAAGGCAAGAAGTGATGTCGCTGTCAAAATGAAAGACAGGCATGATGTCATACCTGCATTTATAAATGCTGCCGAAGCCAGTTTCAAGGCTCAGGATAAGATTCTTACAAACTATGCGAAGAACAGAGAAGGTTTGGATCGGGCAGAGAAACTATATAACGAAGCTCGTAACAATTCAGATGATCCTGACGCGCCTGTAAAGATGGCTGAGGCTATCAGAGAGGCACAGAATAGTTTTGAAGGCATAATCATAAATGCCCGCCAGGAATCGGTACCTGATGTAGATATTGAGGCGCTTATTCGGCTACAGAATGAAATTTCTGTGAGGCAGAATGTGATCTCGGGTTTCTGGCTCGACTACAATGCGGTTGTAAACGAATATAACAAAAAGGTTACAAACCCGCCTTCATCGATCGTGGCATCTTTCTTTGGCTTCAAGACAAGAAAGACATTTGAAGCCACTGCCGAAGAAGAGGCAATGCCAGACACAAAGATAAACGTTTAATCGGATTGGAGAACCCAATCCCTTTATTTTAAAGAGGTGAAGTTATGAATTTTGACAGAGATTACGGAAATGAAAGAAAGGGAAAACCTTCGAAAATAGTGATTTCGGCTATAATAGCAATGATCTTGGTCGGGCTGTATTTATTAGTGCCTGCGACAAGCAAAGCAATATATGCACCCCCCAGAGAGAACATCACAGTCGTAACCAATCTGCCATATCCTCCTTTTGAGGACTTGGCAGGCGGTGAATTCACCGGTTTGGATATCGATATTGCATATAAATTCGGGGACAAATACAACACAAGAGTGATTGTGACGGACGTTCCTGAATTTGATGACATATTCCTGGCATTGAAAGACGGAAAGGCGGATATGGCTATTTCGGCCATTACGATCAGTTCCGGCAATTCCAGCAGAAGCAATTTATCCGATTTTTCAATTGGATATTACAATGCTTCACAGGCAGTGCTAGCTATGGAAAATGGAAAGTTCAAGATCGCAAACGAATTATTCGCGGGCGATTTCAAGGGCATGAGGGTGGGATATCAGGGATCCACCACAAATGAAGGCTGGGCAGCGGCAAATCTGTTCGGAAAAGTAGATCTTGCCGGCAATGTATCCTTCGGCGATGTCGACAGCGGATTACAGATATTGAGATCCGGCGATATTGACGGGATCATTTTGGATGAACCGGCCGCACGCGCTCTTGAAAAGAAAAATCCCGGAATGGTGGTTGCTGGAGTTATCAACAACACTCAAGAGGAATATGGGATAGCCGTGAAGAAAGGCGATCCGAAAAAACTGCTCCCGAAGATCAACGAGCTCATCAAAGAGCTGAAAGGGAACGGGGAGTATGAGAAATTGATCAAGAAGCACTTCGGAGGCGGTCAGAAATGAAAACGATAACCGCATATCTGATGCTGTTCCTTGTCGTTTCTTTGTCGATTCCTATGGTGTTGGCACAAGAAAATACGGTCCCGAGGGGAAAGTATATATACGATGAAAGAGGAACCTTGAGCATTCAAGATACTCTCTTTCTGAGTTCTTCCTTATGGAAGCTGGATGCGAAAACGGGATATCAAACCGTGTATGTGTTTCCAAAGGACAATCTTACCGAAAGGGAAATGGCGAAGTGGTTCAATGATCACGGAGTGGGAAATGCCAAAACCGAAACCGGTTTAGCTTTCTTCATATTTCCGGACAATTCCGTTTTCGGAATGATCGGAAGAAAACATGATCGGATCGGAACACCATATCTGTCGTATTTTTCGGCAAGATCTCTTGCTGGCATAGAGAATGACAGAACAAGGGCTCTGAACAATCTGACGTTTGATCTGAAGAAAGAATTGGGAGTTTCAGCGACATACGAGAGAGCATATAATACCGGAAAGGCGGTGGCGGATAACTTTCACATAATCATGGGCTGGGCATTTATGATCTCTTTGTTTGTGTTGCTATACAAACAGAAAGATGGCTACCAGTCGAGTGATCTTGTTTTGCCAGCGATCATTTTGGTCCTCACACTTTTCGCGGTGGGCATAATGTCGCTTGGCTCAAATGACAGTTTGCCGTCATACACAAAAGAATTCGGCATAACAACTTCCACGAAGCTGAAAGACCACGAATATACAGAACGTCATTGCAGCGGATCTGGTGATGACGAGATTTGCTGGTGGGACCGTCATACGGAATACTTCAATTATGTGACCATAACATCATATGATTTTAAGGTCTATAATTACCGGTTCTACAGCAAAGACAATAAATGGGCATGGGAACGGAAGGAAGGAGAACTACTTGGATTGGATGTGTACATTCAAGGAAATTCAGTCTCATCGGTAGAATTACCGGTCAGAGATAATTCGGGCGGTCGCACGGAGTATATGGGAACCTGGATTAAGACGACGAACGTAACAAAAAAATAAAGGCAGTGAACGCACTGTCCTTTTTTTATGGATAAAAAGTCCCCTCTCGAGAGGGGCAGGGGTGTGTGGGTTGGGAAGCGAGGCCAGACCTTGGAAATAACGGAAAATCATTGGCAGAGCGGAGAGGGTGGGATTTGAACCCACGGTCCCGATGAAGAGACGCTGGTTTTCGAAACCAGTACGTTAAACCGCTCTGTCACCTCTCCGCTCTGTCAATGATTGTTGAGAATTTTATATAAACAAGCAACTAGGTTTGCAGATTACCATATTGGAGGATTTTCCGCCTTCGGCGGACCAGTCGCAGGCCGGCGAAACCAGTACGTTAAACCCTGTCTTCCGGCCCGCTTCGCCGAAGGCTGACAGCGAGGCGAGCATGCAGGCGCTCTGTCACCTCTCCGGAATTGGGATGTAGAAAGTCGAAAGTGGCAGGTAGAAAGAACAATATCAAACTACTTACTACTAATCCACTTTATCACATAATGAAAAAAAGAAAAGAGTATTTACTCTTTATCTTATCGGTGAAAGCCTTTCTCTGAATACTTTTAAATTGTGGATAAAAGTATCATATATTCTTTTTAGGCGGGGCCTTTTGTCCCCGGCTTTCGCGGATCTTATCAAAATATCATTTATTTCGAATTCTTTTTCCGCTGGCATTCTATCATCCTCTTTCTGAGCTCTAGTCTATAGGGAAAAATGAACTAAGTCAATAATGTGGTGGCAAAAAAAACGCCCCATGGCGAGCCAGGCGTTTCTGTCATATGTCGGACTATTTTGAAGCCAGTTTATAGGCGATTGCCATAATGATCGCCCCAAGGAGCAATATCGAGGAAATTATGGGAAGTATCTTGTATTTACTCATATGGGGTAATGTAAGTTATGGTGTTGGTCATTGAACAGACGTTAGGATGTCTATAAATTTGAATGTATCGTCTTTTGTCGTTGCGATAACGAGAATGTTTTTGTGGATGAAATAGTCTATTGCAGAGTCCTTGTCCGGGAGGGAAACATATCTTATGCTGATATTCTTATAGCTTCCGGCCTGGAAATAGCTGTTTTGTATATCAGAGGTTCTGTCCGAGATGAACAGCGGATTCAATCCGTCTTTCATCTTTATCCTGTCTTTTTCCCAACTGTTCATTGTGGTTTGCATGGATTCCGGAGATTTCAATCTGATCGCTATTGCGAATCTCATTGTCAGCTTGGATGTTTTGGAAATTATTAAGCTATAGTCGTTTTCAGTCGCGCCCATGAAGTTCTGGGGCAAGGCTGGTACATTGAAACCGATCCCCCCAAGAGCGTTTTTCAGGTCGACGATATCCCCCTTATCATTTTTAATAATAAGCCTGAATAATTTTAAGTTCGGATCCGATGCGAATTTCTTGCCGGCCTCATCCCTGAGGGCAGTGGGGTTTTTCAGTTTCTCTGCGGTTATTTCAAGAGAATCCTTTATCTGGGAAAGTTCTTTGAGTTCGTTCCCTGTGATCACAGGCACTATAATATCGGGCGGTTTGACCTCGATCTTTGAAAGATAGCCATAGAGGGCCGCTCCTCCGATCACAATGACCAGAACGGCAAGGATCAGGATATTTCTCAGGAATGGAGAGGACCTGATGTGATATTTGCTCATTATCCTTTCTCTTAACCTCTTCTTCTCTTCCTTCTCGGAAATGACAATATTCTTCGCGACCGCTACCCTGCTTTCAAGGTCCTTAAGGTTTGCGTCCAGGTGGCGCTCTTCTATGTGTTTTCTGATCGAGCTGTAGTGTTCTTGTTTTCCGAAAACCAGCCTGCTTGTCGGAGAAACATACTGGGAGTCCAGATAGTTCCTGCGAGCTTTTGTAAGCTCATCTTCTTTTTTCAAGTCCGATTTCGAGCTGCTTTTTATGACTCCTGAGGTATTTTCAAATTCATTTATTTTTTCCGGTTTAATGATGGATGACTGTTTTTCCTGAGGGAGATTCGAGAATTTTTCCTCTACGCTTTCTATTTTTGCGGCGGAAAGAGTTTTATCCTCGGAGATCTTTTTGAAATAATCTTTGGCATCCGTTTTTTTTGCCGGGGTTGCCGCCGAGGTATTCTTTTCTTCAGTTTTCCGGTTTTCGGCAGGGACCTGCATGGCCTCCTTGTCGTTTTTGGCTGTTTGAACGGGCGCGGTTTCTGTCACGGGCTTGGCTTGCGAGATCTCTTTTTCCAAGCCGAACAAGCGTTCTCTTATTTTCTTCATTATGGGTTTTTCTTCTCCCGACCCCGTATTTTTTATAGGAACGGTTTTCTGTTCCGGAGAAGTTACCAGTGTTTCTTTGATCCCGAGAGACTTTAGAGAAGGTTTTTCGGCGGGTTTGATGAGCTTGTCCAGGTATGTTGTTGCGGCCGGTGCTGCTGTTTTTTTGGCTTGCATACTCGGGACAGCGGACGTCCTGGCGGGCGCTTGGGGTATCGCTTTCACTTCGGAATCGGTTATGACAGTGTCAGATCTTTTGTTCCTTGACATTTTTTCGAGAAGCTCTTTCAATTCATTCTCTTTTTTCGTAATACTTTCCAAAACTTCCTTTGTCTCTGTGATTTTTTCTTCCAAGGCGCGGCCATTTGCCTGCGGTGCGGGCTGTTCGGCTGGAATGGCCTTTTCCATAATGTTTTTTGCGCTTATCATCTTTTCCGGCGCGGTTTCCGGCTTTTTTTCTTCAGATGCCGGCGTTGGTCTTGAAACCGGCTTTATCAGTGTATTCAAGTCGGGTTTTTCAAACGGTGTTTTATCTGCAATCGGAGTTTTCAAAGGCTCTATGATCTTTTCCGGCTCCTGTTTGGGTATTACGGAAGGTTTCACGGCAGGCAGCGCTATCTTGGCGGCAATTGCCGGTTCTTTTTGCGGTTCTGTATCCGGCACTATCTCTTTTTCTTTGTCCTCAGACGCTGTCAGCGGTTTTTCGCGTTCGCCCTCTCTTTTCGATATCCTGTCGATAAGAGCTTTGAGCTCGGTTGCTTCTGAGGTTGAGGTTTTTATATCTGGAATGTATGATGGTGCAGCTGTTTTTTGGCTTGAGGGTGGAACAACTCCTGATTTGTTCTTTGAAAGCCTGTCAACGATATTGCGGAGTTCCTTGGTTTTCAGGTCATGGCCTTCGGAATCGTTTTTTGGCAATGGAAAACCGGCACTCGGTTTTTGGCCGGGCAGCACGCTCGAAGTTCCGGATGAAAGCGTTGCAGACTTCTGCTGCTTTTCGGGAATTTTCATGGATTGGGACACCTTGTTCTCTATTTCGAGAAGGTCGTCTTTCATTGTTTTTATTTTTGTACCGTTCGACATGTATGTTTATTTTATCTCATCGATCAACTCATAAAACATGCGATAGTATGATCTACCGAATTCGCATGCTATATGACAGCAATCTTATAAATAAGCTATATGCCTTTGTGTGTAAGGTTTATCCTGCCCTGAGAATCGATCTCTTTCACTTTGACCGCAATGACATCGCCAATCTTTACGACATCTTCAACCCTGTTCACTCTGGTCGGGGCAAGTTCGGAAATATGCACGAGGCCTTCTTGGCCGGGGAGTATCTCAACGAAAGCTCCGAAGTTCATTATTCTGGTGACCTTTCCCTGGAAAAGTTCTCCGGGAGCGACTTCGCGCACTATATTTTTGATCCAGGCGGCGGCTTTTATTGCAGCTTCGGCATTTTTTGAGGTTATCATAACGAGTCCGTCATCTTCAATATCGATGGTCACTCCGGTGTCGGCAATTATTTCGTTTATAACTTTTCCGCCAGGCCCGATGACATCGCGGATCTTGTCAGTGTTGATCCTGAAGGAGGTTATTCTGGGAGCATAAACAGAGAGGTCTTTTCTGGATTCCGGTATGGCCTTTTTCATTATCTCCATTATCTTGAGCCTTGCGTCTTTAGCTTTTGCAAGGGTTTTTTCGATTATTTCAACGGTTATTCCTTCGATCTTTACATCAAGTTGGATGGCGGTCACTCCATTTTCTGTTCCCGCTATCTTGAAATCCATGTCTCCATGATGATCTTCCGGTCCCTGAATATCGGTTAGTATGGTATAATCTTTTTCATCTTTCATGATGAGCCCCATGGCAATTCCGGCGGCGGCTCTTGGGATCGGTACGCCGGCATCCATGAGCGCGAGAGAGCTTCCGCAAACGCTTGCCATCGAGCTTGATCCGTTCGATGAAAGGGTTTCAGAAACGAGCCTGATCGTATATGGGAAACTTTCCTTGTCCGGTATCAGGGGTTCGATAGCTTTTTCAGCCAATGCTCCGTGTCCGATCTCGCGGCGTCCGGGTCCTCGCATCGGAGCGACTTCTCCCACTGAGAATGCCGGGAAAGAATAGTGATGCATGAATCTTTTTGTCCCTTCTTCTTCCATGCCGTCGAGGGTCTGTTCGTCTCCCGGAGCTCCGAGAGTGGCGATTGTGAGGGCCTGCGTCGCTCCCCTGTTGAAAAGTCCCGTTCCGTGAGTCCTTGGAAGTATTCCGACACTTGCGCTGATCGGCCTCAGTTCGTCCATTTTTCTTCCGTCAGGCCTCTTCTTTTCATCGAGTACATATTTCCGAAGCAGAGAGTCCATTTCTTCTTCAACAATGAGATCCGCTATTTTCATGATGTCTTCGCCGAATTTTTCTACGGCAAAAGTCTTAAGCTCTTCGTTAAGTTTCGTCTTGATCTCGGCTTGCTTGTCCTTATCTTTCTCGGTCATCAGCGCGTTGAGCTTTCCATGGAGGAATTTCTTGATCTCGTCTTCCGTTTTCTCATCGGCCTGAAGAACCTTGACCGCCTTTTTCTTTTTGCCTATTTTTGAAATTATTTCATTTTGAAAATCGATCACGTCCTTAATCGTGTCTTCGATGGCTTTCACCGCTTCGACGATATCGGATTCCGGAACTTCTTTTCCTTCCGCTTCGATCATATTCACCCTGCCGATCTTTCCGGTCACTATTATGTTGTACTGGCTTTTCTTGCGCTGTTCGTAGCTGGGATTTATGACGATCTTTTCGTCAACCTTTGCTGCTCGAACCGCTCCGACCGGTCCGTCCCACGGTATGTCGGAAATTGCCAGAGCCGCAGAAGCTCCGATCACCGCCAAATAATCCGGATCGGTCTCCTGGTCGACAGAAAGAACTGTGAGAACGACTTGGATGTCGTTCCTGGTTCTTCCATTGAAAAGCGGTCTGATGGTTCTGTCCACAATACGTCCGGAAAGTATCGCTTCGTCGGATGGGCGCCCTTCTCTTTTGATGAATCTGCTTCCTTTTATCTTTCCCGCAGCGTACAGTCTTTCTTCATAGTCGCACATGAGGGGGAAATAATTCATCCCCTCTCGGACGTGTCCGCTCATTGTCGCCGTTGCCAGGATTACAGTGTCGCCATACTGGATGGTTACCGATCCATTGGCTTGTCCGGCCAGCTTGCCGGCTTCGATCGTCATAGTTCGTCCCGCGATCTCCCTTTTAAATGTCTTGATGTCCATTTTTTTGTTCCCTTATGCCGCTTTGTTTTGCAAACTCTAGACTAATATCGTTTGTGCGATATTCCTCTAACTGTTTGCAAACCAGCGCGACTGATTAGTTGTTAATTGCTTTTTATGAAAAGTTATAAAAAGTTCAAAAGACGTTTATGCTCCGCTATTTTTGTCTTTAACTTCATATTCGACATTTTCAACGAATTTATCGTCTTGTTTCTTCTTCTTCATCGCATTTGCGATGATGTCGTATAAATATGAAACCAAAGCCAAAAAAGCAGCCTTTTTCAGCACTTTCATTTTTTCGGATGCTTTTGCTTTTAATTTTGAAAACATAAGACTTGAATTGTTATGTTGCTCTATCATTGTATCGTCCCATTGTTTCTGGCAATACAACAATACGTGATTACTTTATCAAAAATCTTCTTTTATCTTTGCTCAGGTCGATGAAATCGTCAGCAACATTGATGAGCTTGCTGGAAGAGCTTTCCGAAAAAGCTATGATCTCAACGCGGCAGCCTTTGTTGACTTTGAGGTACTCAACCAATGGCTCATAGTCCCCGTCTCCGGAGACAATTACAACCACATCGAGCTTGTCTGCGAGTTTGATCGTGTCAACCGCAAGTCCGACATCCCAGTCGGCTTTTTTCGCCCCGCCGGCGAAGATCTGCAAGTCTTTCTCTTTTATTTCAAAACCGAGCTTTCCCATCGCCTCAAAAAATGTTTTTTCTTCCCCGGTTTCAGTTCTTATTACGTAGGTTATGGCTCTTATCAGGTTTCTTCCCGCAACCGCCACCTGAAGCACTTCTTTGAAATTAACTCTCGCTTTATACAGATTCTTCGAGCTGTGATACATATTTTGAGCATCGACAAAAACACCGACCCTCTGATCTTTATGCTTTATGGTCGTATATTTTGAGAATTCCTCGCTAAGCTTTTTCTTCATCAGCGCTTTCGTTAGTTTGCTTAACTTCCTTCAGTTTCAGGGCTTTTGTCAGTTTCGCATATCTCGCCTCATCATTATTCTTGATGTCCTTGAGCAGTTTTTTTCTTTTCGAGACCATTTGCAAAAGACCTCTTCTCGAATGATTATCTTTCTTGTTCTTTTTTAGGTGGTCCGTAAGCTCCTTGATCCTCTCCGTCAGGACGGCAACTTGGATATCCGATGATCCGGTATCGCTTTTATGAATCGCAAACTTGGTGATTATTTTCTTTTTCTTCTCTTTTTTGATCATTTTATAATCTGATTATTAATTAAACTCTAACTTGATTTATTCCATGCTCGTACAGCGGAATGGATGCGACAAGTCCTCGGGCCATTCTTTGTGTTTCAGCCGTATCAAACAAGACGGCACAAACAATAAATAGACTCATGTCTTGCAATTAAAGTATAACATATTTTTTGAAGTTAGACAAATCCCGGAGTATGTCGTAAAATGTGACTAGAAATATGTTATTTACCGCCATCTTAACAAAAATCAAACCAAAGCTATTGCTTTAGCCGCTTGATGCTATTTATGGATTCTTACTGATCGGCGTTGTTCCCGATCTTGCAGTGGCTTAATATTAATAATAAAATGCAAAAATGTCAATAGATATCATAAGAAAGCTGAAAACCGAATTTCTTGAATATCTGGAAATTGAAAAGAACAGATCTCAGCTCACCATCAGGAACTATGATCACTATCTTGAGTATTTCTTGGATTGGGCCGAAGTGAAGCGCGCGGAGGAAATAAATGCTGATCTGGTGAGAAAATTCAGGCTTTTTTTGAATCGCAGGAAGGAAAATAACCAGAAGGAGCTGAAAAAGGTGACGCAGGATTATTATATAATAGCCATCAGAGGCTTTTTGAACTATCTTGCAAAGCGCGACATTAAGACGCTTCCGAGCGAAAAGATCGAACTTGGAAAAACACAAGACAGGGAGGTTGAGTTCCTTGAGCCTTTGGAGGTCGAGAAGCTTCTTTCCGTTGTTGCTGGCGAGGATCTTTCGAGTGCGCGGGACCGGGCCATACTGTCGCTTCTTTTCTCAACCGGGCTTCGAGTTTCCGAGCTTACTGGGCTGAATCGGGACAGTATGAATTTCGAAAGCGGAGAGTTTCCGGTCAGGGGAAAAGGCGGGAAGATCAGGCTGGTTTTCATCTCAGATAGCGCAAAAAAAATAATCCGAGATTACCTGGAAAAGAGAAAGGACGTCGAGCCCGCTCTTTTTGTGAGGATCAGGGATAGAAAGTCCAAGGAGAAGGATAACGAAGCAAAAGGCGCGGGTTTGAGACTGACCCCGAGAAGCGTGCAGAGGATCGTCAGGAAATATGCCATAAGGGCGGGAATAGTGAAGAAAGTGACTCCGCATACTCTGAGGCACAGCTTTGCAACGGATCTTCTTTTCAACGGCGCGGATATCCGGAGCGTGCAGACCATGCTCGGACATTCAAGCATAACGACGACCCAGATATATACGCATATAACGAACAAGCAACTCAAGGATGTGTATAGAAAATATCACTCCAAAGGCGGATGAGCAGATCAGTCCAAAAGACTTGATTATTAACGAAAACTGGTGTATTGTTTTAAGGTGATAGAAATTTAAAATTTAAAAATAAAAGTGAAAAATGACAGTTTAAAATGTAAAAATATCAACATTTTTATTTTTTTTGCATTGTCATTTTGATCTTTGAATTTTGATCTTTGAATTTTCATATGCAGGCGTGGCGGAATTGGCATACGCGCATGGCTTAGGACCATGTTCTTCGGAGTGTGGGTTCGACTCCCACCGCCTGCACCAATCGTGAAGCATGAAACATAAAACATAAGGCATGGAGCATGAAACAGGAGGCCTGGGGCCAAACAGAATCTCAGTTACGTTTTAGCGAAGTCTCCAAGCATAAAATATACTCGTACAACATGAATTTACCCAATTATAAAAAATGCGAGGAATTTGCCGGCGTATTATTTATCATATTTTCGGGATTGGTCATAACGGCGCTCTATAAGATCAGCAACTATATGACCTTTCCGAATCTTGATGAGCTTTTGTGGCAGACAAGATCAAGAGTATTTTGGGATAAGATCACAACATTCGATTTTTCGGGGCTCATACAATCGGCACAACCGGGGATAATGGTATATTGGTTCACGGGGTTCATGATGAAATTCGTAGATTTCGATTTTTCATACATGAATTATCTTGTTGAAAAGGAGGAGGCTGCCGGCGGTAACTTCAATGACGTAATGAACACCAACGATCAAGCTGTATATGCAATATATGAAAGAGTGAGCTTTCTCTTCAACTTTCCGCTGATCATGCTGATGGTTGTTTTTTTTATCCTTTTTTATTATCTTATAAGAAAAATCGGATTTAACCGGGTCATCGCTTCTTTCTCATTGTTTTTTCTTGTTTCGAACATTTTCTTTATCTATTGGACGACTCCCAGCGACAAGATGCTGAATATTTTTATGACTCTCAGCACGCTGACCTTTCTTGTCTATATGAGAAACAGGGCATCGAAAAAATATCTGGTTTATTCCGCAATATTCGGTTCCTGGGCGGTGCTTTCCAAGATATCGGCGCTGTTCATTATTCCGTTCTTTTTTATGGTTTACGCGTATTATCTTTGTCCGATCGATAGAAAAAAGATCATTATTGTCTTTAAAGATGCGGCAGTCTGGGCAATTGTCTTTTGTCTGGTATCGATAATTTTTCTTCCGACAATAGTAACAAATCCTGTCGAGATCTATAATCTTATTTTTACAACCAGCGGGAATGTCTATGAAACGACCTATGGGGCCAAAAGTTTTGTATTCAAGCTGCCGGATTATCTCGGGCCGATGTTTATGATCCTCGGAAGCAGCATGTCTCCCGGCATAATCATATATCTGGTCGTTTTTGCATATCTTGCGTCGAAAAAAAAATACAGGAGCTTGTTCGATTATGGTCCCAGAAAGGAAGTTAATATTATCGGAGCATATATTATCCTTTTCATGATCGAGGTGGCGGTGCTTAGTATAAATCATGATATACGATTCATGTCCCCCGCTTTTGTCATGCTTAATATTATAGCGGGCGTGGCTTTTTATAACGTGATGGAGATCATCAGGAAAAAGCTGAATTTCGGCCTGATATATTATTATCAAATGGCAATGATCGTCATTATTCTGTCACAGATCCTGACCATATTTTCAACCGGACTTATGATGCAAGAATTCATAAAAAAAATATTCAATAGGTCGTAAGGTCTGCGGACAATCATTGTTGGGACACATAAACTGATCTTATATGGCAAAATTATTTTCAAAAATAAACAAAGATGCCGCATGCCTTTTTTTTGTGGCGGCTGCGGGTTTTTTCTTTATGCTTTTTTTTAAAGAGAAACATTCCATCAGTTTTATGAACCTTGATGAATTCTTGTGGATGTACAGGTCCAGGTTTTTCATTGACAGGATCATGGGTCTGGATTTCGGTAATCTGATACAGTCTTCGCAGCCCGGGATAATGGTTATGTGGTTTGCCGGTCCATTTATGAAACTCATTGACTTTGATTTTACGAAGATCCAGCTGCTGATCCAAAACCTGAACGAGGCCGGAGGATATAATGTCATCAATGATACCGGCAGGAACTATTATGTAGGATATGAATTTATAAGCTTCATGTTCAATATTCCGGTGATCCTTCTGATGCTGGTATTTTTTCCGGCGTCATATTCGCTTATGCGGAGGCTCGGGATCGGAAGAAGGGCGATATTTCTGTCGCTTCTCCTTATTGCCACGACGCCCTATTATGTTTTTTTTACGACGCCCACCGATAAGCTTGTCGGAATATTTTC
The DNA here is from genome assembly GCA_041661265.1 of Candidatus Paceibacterota bacterium. Taxonomy (NCBI): domain Bacteria; kingdom Bacillati; phylum Minisyncoccota; species Minisyncoccota bacterium. The sequence continues at coordinate 36,297 of JBAZUT010000008.1, forward strand.
AACCTTAAGCATTCTTTCGTTTCTGGTGTTCCTTGCAAAAAAAGGCGGCAAAGGGTTCATCTATCTTTCCGGTTTTGTCGGTTCCTGGGCGGCGCTTACGAAGATGTCGGCTTTATTCCTTATTCCGTTCTTTCTGTTCGCGCTGCTGGTTTATGTGTTCAAGAAAAGCGATCTTGCGGACTTGAAAGTGTTTCAAAAAAAGGCGGGAGTTTGCGCGAAAGTTTTCTCGGGATGGCTTTTGGCGTTCATCGTCACGAGTATAATATTTCTTCCGACGATTATCACAGATCCGAGGCAGGTTGCCGGATTATTCATTAGGGAAAGTGATTCAAGATACTTGATCCAGAATGCCGAGGCGCAAGATCCGGGAAGCCTTTCCCTGTTCGATTCGGTGAGGAACTATCTTGAGGACCCATTCCTCCCCTCTTTCAATTTTTTCGTTATCATGGCTTTTCTTGCGTTCCTATTCTTGATTATTCGGAGGATTGAGTATAAAATAAATGTACGAAAAGAGATCTTGCTGTTGTATATTTTTGTATTCTCATTTCTGATCTTTTCGGCGACGTTCAGCAGAACATACTCTTTCAGATACATAATGCCGGCCCTGGTTGTTTTTCAGATAATTTCGGGATGGGCGGTTTATGAGTTTTTCGAGATATTCAGGCGAAAGAACAGTGTTTATTCCAGAAATGAGATCTTTGCCTGGGCGGTTGTTGTCATTCTCATTTCACAGGCGCTTCTTATCCACTATTCTGAAATTGCGCCGATAGAATGATTTATTTTAGCAGATATACAAACCGGATAAATTAAGCAAACATATGAGAATTTCTATCTTTGGAACAGGTTATGTCGGATTGGTCACGGGTGCATGCCTGGCAGAGCTCGGGAACGATGTTGTCTGTTATGATATAAACGAAAAAAAGATCGGATTGCTGAAAAGCGGCAAGATCCCCATTCATGAACCGGAGCTCGAAAGTCTTGTAGCGAGAAATATCGGCGAAGGAAGGCTAAGCTTTACGCTGGATCCGAAGGAAGCCGTACGGAAAAGAGGAGCTATTTTCATCGCGGTCGGAACTCCCCAGAAAAAAAATGGAGGAGCGGATCTTTCTTATGTGGAGAATGCGGCGAGAACTATCGGCAAGAATCTTTCCGGATATGCCGTTATAGTCACGAAGAGCACTGTTCCTGTCGGCACGGGCCAAGGGATCAGAAAATTTATCAGAGAGCATTATGAAGAGGATTTTGACATTGTGTCCAATCCGGAATTTTTGAGGCAAGGAAGTGCGGTTTTCGATTTCATGAATCCGGAAAGGATCATTGTCGGAGCGAGTTCTGACAGGTCCCAGAAAATAATAAACAGCCTCTATGATTCCTTTACATGCCCCATTTTGAACACGAATCTTGAAACTGCGGAAATGATAAAATATGCGAGTAATGCATTCCTTGCCACGAAGATATCGTTTGTGAATGAGATAGCAAATATCTGTGAAAGGGTCGGAGCGGACATCGAGGATGTTTCATATGCCATGGGTCTGGATTCCCGGATCGGAAATAAATTCCTGAAGGCCGGGATCGGATATGGAGGAAGCTGTTTTCCAAAAGACGTGAAGGCCCTGCATAATATGGCCATGACGAATAACTATGATTTCAAGCTTTTGAAATCCGTGATAAAGGTGAATAACGATCAGCGTCTTTTTGTTATGAGAAAAACGGAAAAACTTCTTGGAGATCTGGAAGGAAGAAGGATCTGTATCTGGGGGCTCACTTTCAAGCCGGATACCGATGATATCAGAGAATCGGCCGGAGTGGATCTTGTAAGGCTTTTTCATAAAAAGAAGACGATAATAAATGTATATGATCCAAAGGCCGACTATGACGTTGTGAGGGAAGTTTTGGGCGGAAAGATAAATATCGCATTCCATCGGGATAAATATGAAGCGGCAAGAGGATGCCATGCCCTTATCATCACAACGGAATGGGAGGAGTTCAAGTCTGCCGATCTCGAAAGAATTTCAGGATTGCTTTTTGAAGCGAATATAATCGACGGGAGGAATATTTTCAAGGTTGATGACATGAAAAAAAGAGGATTTAATTATATTAGCGTAGGAAGATCGTGAAAAAAGAGAATTATGACCAAATGAACAGATTCGAGCATCAATACTGGTGGCATGTCGGAAGAAGATTTATTTTTACAAGGCTGATAAGAAGATATGCAGCTTGTTTTAAAAATGATCTGTCGATCGTTGATGTCGGATGCGGAACGGGCGGAAATTTCGAGTTTCTGGAGAATTTCGGCCGCGTCCTTGGCGCCGACAACTCGACGTTTGCCGTTGAATATTGCCGAAAAAAGGGCAAAACGGTCAAGCTTGTCAGTAAAGACGTGCTTCCGTTTCCGGACGGATCATGCGATCTCGTAACCGTTTTTGACGTCTTGGAGCATATCGAAAATGACGGAAGAATGATCGAGGAGTGCCGGCGCATACTCAAAAAGGGCGGAAAGATCGTGGCCGCCGTCCCCGCATATATGTCCATATGGTCCAGCCATGATGAGATCCTCGGGCATCGCCGAAGGTATTCAAAAAAGGAACTGTTAGGCAAGGTTGAGGAAAGGGGTTTCAGGACAATAAAAATAACACACTGCATAACCTTTATGTTTCCGATCATTTTTGTTTTCAGGCTGATCAGCAAGAAATTTTCCAAGAGTAGTCGGACCAATAGCGCATATTTTATGCTTCCCGGCATTATCAACAGTTTGCTTGCTGCAATATTACGCGTTGAGTCCTGTCTTATTGATAAGATAGAAATGCCATTTGGCTGTTCGGTAGTTATCGTTGCTGAAAAGATCTGATCTGTCAAAATAAGATAAAAGGATTCTGTGGTCGCGTCCGGCGTTGTGTTTCTCATAATTTCTTTTTCGTTTTATGATGAATTATACCAAGGAACGGAAAGCAAGGGCATTGCTGGTCTCGATATTATTTGTCGCGATCTTCGCAAGATTTTTGTTCCTTTATGCCAGAGATGTTCCTGTTATTGCGGATGCAGTCCTCTATGCCCAGTCCGGGAAAAACTTTATAGAGACCGGGCGGTATGCAACTTCAGGAGGCGATCTGGTGGATATTGTTTTTCCTCCCGGCTATCCGATCGCCGTAGGATTAGCCGATCATTTTTTCAATAATCCCCTCTTTTCCCTCAGATTCGTATCTTTTGTCTTCGGGTCTTTGCTTGTGCATCTGTTCTATCTTACCGGAAGGGAAATGAGCGGCGAGAAGGCCGGACTGTTCGCATCTTTTTTTGCCGCTACGAACTCCACTTTGATATTGTTTTCTCAGGAAGTTTATTCCGAGTCCATGTTTTTTTTCTTCACTCTGCTTTCTTTTTATCTGTTTCTCAGGCTAAGTAAGGAACCCAAGAACAAAAATGCGGTTTTTTTCGGCTTCTCCATAGGCATGTCCTATCTTATCCGTCCAGAGGGACTGCTTTTAATGGTCCTGCCCTTTATTTTCTTATTGCGGATAATAAAGAAGTTTCAGTATGAAATTTTATTACGCTTTCTTTTGGTCTTATTTGTCACATTTTTCGTGATGTTTCCGTATGTCTATTTTCTTTCGCAAAAGACCGGAAAGCCTGCCATTACCGCCAAAATGAGCACGAATCTGGCTGCCGGAATAAATTTCGACGGTGCGGATATGTCCCGTTTGAGCAGAGATCATTTTTTGCGGTATGAGGAAAATGAGGCGAATTATAATGAACAGACGAATGAATTGGATTATCCAAAAGAAGAGTTCAAAAATACCAGCATTCTGACCGTTCTTTTGGATAATAATTTCTCCGGAAGATATATTGCCGGATTCAGATCAGAGGCATATGCCTTGTCAGCCGATCATTGGGCGGGCATTCTCTTGCTGCCGATATTATTGGCTATCATTTATGCGGTCAGGGATCAGAAAAACAGAAAAAACATCCTTGTGCTTTCCATCCTGTCGGCCGAACTGCTCATAATGTTTCCGATATTCCACATTGAAAGCAGGTATCTCGCGCAGGTGCTGATATTTCTGATCCTGTTTGCTTCTTTGGGGTATGCCGGATATAAAGGTCCCGGAACCGAGTTGTTGCCAAGGAAATTCACCGTTTTCATAAAAAATTTGGTGATAGTCCTGATATCGTCAAGTTTTATATTATTTTTATATCTATCGTTCGTTACCAATGAGTTCGGGGGTTTCTGCAATTATGCTTTTTGCATCAATACCAATGTCCGTGACAGGTCATTTCCTCCCACTGAAAACAGCCTGGCATATGAATATAAAATTGCGGGAGAATATATTAAAAATAATTCAGATAGCGGCGAGGGCGGCGGTCTTATCATGTCCAGACGGCCCGTCGAAGTTTCTTTTTACGCGGGTATGGACAGTTTGGGAATAACATTTCCCGATACCAGTGCGGAAAATGTGATAAAATTCGCTAAAGCCAACAATGTTAAATATATCATAGTGGACAAAAGATATCTTGGCGTAAGGAAAAACTATAAAGATTTGGCCAGTCTGCAAGATTTTTCGAACGACGTTTATCTTGTTTTTGAAGACAGCTCGGTATCTGACATTAAATTGTTCCAAGTCAAGTGACGCAGGGCCTGCGTTGTGCTTGTGAGCTCGTTATCCGGGATGTTTTGTTTATTTAAGATCCGACAGATGCTGAAAAATATCAATAAAATCTGCAGAGGGAGCATTCCAGTGCTCCTGATCCTGGCAATAGCTCTTTTTGCGAGGCTGGTTTTGTTCTTTCATGACGTAACCATAGATAATGACGGGATCGCATATGGACTTGCCGGAAAGAATCTGGTCGAAAGCGGAAAATATGAAGTTTACGGCGATCCATTGCTGATATATCCTCCCGTGTATCCCATAGCCATAGGGATAGTCGATCATTTTTCCGGTAACCTGCTTTTTTCCGGAAGGTTTGTTTCGCTGCTATTCGGGATGCTGCTGGTCTATGCATTTTATGCGTTTGGCAAGAAGCTTTATGGAAAGGAGGCGGGACTCTTTGCGTCTTTTTTCGCTGCAACGAATTATTCGCTGGTCGCATATTCGTCAGTGACCAGATCGGAAATGATATATTTATTCATCCTGGCACTTATTTTGTATGTATATATTCTGCTGATCGAAAAATGCGAAGATGCCAAGGCGGCAGTTCTGGGATCGTTGATGGCAGCATTATATCTTACGAGGCCGGAAGGACTACTGATGTGGATCTTGCCGATATTATTGTTTTATAAGCTTCTGAAAAAGACAAATATCTATGCGGCCCTGCGTTCTCTGGCTATTATTTTCTTATCGTTTATGATAATTTCCGCCCCTTATATTTATTTTTTATATGAAAATACGGGAAGGGTGGAATTGACCGAGAAGACGAATTCCAATGTAATCCCGGCAGTGATCTTCGGAGGCAGTGCGATCGAGGATTTGAGCGGAGAGAAATGGCTGAAATATGAAAAAAGCAGAGATTATTATGACGAAGATACTAATACGATCATCGATTATAAGGAGTATTCCAATGGCGATGCGGTAAGTTATGTTTTAAAAAAACCGGACATTATTTTGAATAATTATGTACGGGGTATAAAGTCGGAAATCTCAATTTTATTCATTGAACACGGGATCAGTCTCATACTCTTGCCGCTGCTGTTGTCTTTTTTGTTTCTGTTTAAAAAAACCAAGGAGAGGGAGAGTGTTGCTGTGTTGTTGTTAGTCGCAATCCTGTATCTGATGATAATACCGGTCTTCCATATTGAAAGCAGGTATATGCTGCAGGTACTTGTTTTTTTGATACTTATTTCTTCGCTGGGATATTCTTTCCGCACTGAGCGCGGAATTAAGGTCCTGGGTATAGAATTCAATGGCGGGGATTTTTTCCGTATTTTCAGAACGATAACATTGTTTCTTGTCATGATCCAATTTGCGTTTTCAATTGTTAATATTTATAAACAAGATGACGGCAAATTCTATCCATGGGAGTATAGGCTGGCCGGAGAATTCATTGGAAAATATGATACTAAGGAAAACGGAGTTTTGATAATGTCCAGAAATAGTTACATAATCTCATACTATGCAAATGCCGGAAATAGCGGCATCAGAATGCCTTATGCCGATGTCCCAAGTATCATCAGGTTTGCCAGGGAAAACAAAGCAAATTACATTGTAATTGATGAAAGGTTCCTTTCGGTGAGAGAGAATTACGACGAACTTTGGAAATTAGATCGATTTTCAAATGATGCCGAACTTATTTTTGAAGACAGTTCCGTAATGCCGATCCGAATATTCAGATTTCGCGATGCAAATGAAAATTAATTGTGATCGGAAGCGCTGCTTTTTGGGTAAATAACGATCCTTAATATATTTTTGTCCGACAGATGCTGAAAAATATCAATAAAATCTGCAGAGGGAGCATTCCAGTGCTCCTGATCCTGGCAATAGCTCTTTTTGCGAGGCTGGTTTTGTTCTTTCATGACGTAACCATAGATAATGACGGGATCGCATATGGACTTGCCGGAAAGAATCTGGTCGAAAGCGGAAAATATGAAGTTTACGGCGATCCATTGCTGATATATCCTCCCGTGTATCCCATAGCCATAGGGATAGTCGATCATTTTTCCGGTAACCTGCTTTTTTCCGGAAGGTTTGTTTCGCTGCTATTCGGGATGCTGCTGGTCTATGCATTTTATGCGTTTGGCAAGAAGCTTTATGGAAAGGAGGCGGGACTCTTTGCGTCTTTTTTCGCTGCAACGAATTATTCGCTGATTATATATTCTCAAGAAACACAGGCCGAGTCCATGTATTTGTTCTTTATACTGCTGACTTTCTACTTCTATCTGAAAATCACTGAGAAATACAAAAATAATTTTGCAATAGCCATGGGGTCGTCGACGGCTATTGCCTATCTGATCAGGCCGGAAGCGTTGCTTTTTTTAATTTTATCTTTGGTGTTTTTTATACAAAGAATGAGAGGCTTTGAACCCAAGAAAGCCGTTCTCGGATTTTTCCTTATGCTCTTTTCTTTTCTTGCGGTTTCAACTCCCTATATTTATTTTCTTTATAAATATACCGGGAAAATATCCCTGACTGAAAAAGCAAGTTCAAATATTATTCACGGAGTGATTTTCGATGGCATAGACAAGGAAAGATTGGGCGACGAAGAAGCTCGTTATTATGAAAGAAGCATAGCCTATTATGACGAAAGCACGAATATGATAAAGGATCCGTCGGAATTCAGAGAAATAAGCCTCGATAAGTCAATCTTGAATGATTCTGATAAGTTTATTCTTAAATATATAAGAAGTGTCAAATCAGAGATCATGGTTTTGCTGGCTGATCATAGCGTAAATCTGATTCTGCTTCCTCTTCTTGTTACGTATATATATTTTATCAGGTCAAAAAAGGACAAAAACAACATCGGAGTCATGTCCCTGATTTCCTTTTTATATTTTCTTATTTTGCCCTTTTTTCACATAGAGAGCAGATATTTGCTTCAAGTGCTGGTGTTTCTGATCCTTCTTTCCTCTTTCGGATATGCCATGCGGAAAGACTTCAAGCTAAGTATATTGAGGCTGGAGCTGCCCAGTAAAATATTTTTTAGCTATATGAGGATAATGATCCTATTCCTGGTTTCCCTGCAATTTGTTTTCTCTATTGTCTTGTTTTCCCTTTTTTCCAGAACCGAAGACTATCCATGGGAGTATAAGCTGGCCGGAGAATTTATAAAAAATGATCATCTGCAGGAGAAAGATGTTGTAATAATGTCAAGAAACAGGAGCATCGTTTCATATTATGCCAATACTGAGCATGGGGGGGTCAATATTCCATATACAGATGCTCTTAATGTCATTAAATTTGCCAAAGCAAACAAAGTAAATTATATTGTAATTGACAAAAGATTTTTGCAAATAAGAGAGAATTATGACGAACTGGCCGATCTCGACAGATATGCCGTAGGTATTAAATTGGTTTACGAAGATGATTCCGTTTATCCGGTGAGGGTTTTCAAGCTTTCTTATTAAGTGGTATAAATTAAAATAATGAACGATATTGAGAAGGAAATATCCATAGTGATTCCCGCATATAATGAAGAGGAAAACATACCCTGTTTGATCGGAGAAATATCACGTGTCATGAAGAGAATCACGAATAATTACGAAGTCATAGTGGTTGATGATGGGAGTTCGGACAGGACAACCGATGCCATCGAGAAACTGTTCAGGGGGGATCCCGAGCATGTCTCGGGAATACAATTCAGGTCCAATTTCGGCAAAGCTGAGGCCTTGAAAGCGGGATTTACCGCGGCACGGGGAGAAATAATAATTACGATGGATGCGGACCTTCAGGATGATCCGGCGGAAATACCGAATTTTATCGCGAAGATCAAAGGGGGTTATGATCTTGTTTCGGGATGGAAGCAGAACAGAAAGGACACGTTTATAAAGAACAACAGTTCAAAATTTTTCAATTACATCACTTCTAAGTTCTCGAGGGTGAAGTTGCATGACTTCAACTGCGGCTTTAAGGCATACAGAAAAGAAGTGGCCAAGGGGTTGGACCTTTATGGCCAGATGCATAGATATATTCCGGTCATGGCCAGGAATCAGGGTTATGTCATCGGAGAGATCCCGGTTCATCACAGAAAGAGAAAATTCGGAAGATCGAAATATGGTCCGATCAGATTCATAAACGGCTACCTGGACCTTCTGACGGTTATGATGCTCACGAAATATTTCAAAAGGCCGGCACATTTCTTTGGCGGAATAGGATCTCTGGCTCTTGCAGCCGGAATTGCAATAGGTTTGTATATCACCTATCTAAGGCTTGCCTATGGGAGCATACAATCGAGGCTTCCCCTTTTTATCGCGGGAATTCTGCTTATTATGGTAGGTTTTCAGTTCATTTCGCTCGGATTGATCGGTGAAATGTTCGTGAAAAATTATGGAAGAGAGGATGATTCCTCCAAGATAAAAAAAATTATTAAAAAATGACAATGGAAGTTTGTTTTTTCGGGACATATGAAAAAGATTATCCCATGAACAGGGTTATCATAAAAGGCTTGAAGAAAAATGGCATTGCCGTGAAGGAATGCCATGTTTCTTTATGGGAGAAGCATAGAGATAAACATGGAAAATTCCTGACTATTGCATCGCTTGCAAGGTTTGCGATAGATATGCTTTTGGCCTATTTTAAGCTCGGAGCGAGATACTTTTCGACACACAGAAACTCGGATGCCGTTATTGTCGGATATATCGGCCAATTAGACATTATTTTTCTCAGATTTCTGACAATTTTCACCCGGAAAAAACCGAAAATAATATTCGTACCGCTTGTTTCGCTTTATGATACGGCGATCGTGGACAGGAATCTCTCGAAAGAAAAAGGATTTTTTGCCAAAGTCCTGTTTTTTATCGACAAGCTGTCTTTCAGATCGGCGGACGTGATGATTATGGATACCGATGAGCATGTGAAATACATTTCTAGTCTTTTCAGTCTGGATGAAAATAAGCTGAAAAGAGTGTGGGTCGGAGCGGACGAGGATGTTTTTTATCCGATAGACGCGAAGGTCAATTCGGATAAATTCACAGCGCTGTTCTTTGGAAAATATATTCCGCTTCATGGGATTGAATATATCATAAAAGCGGCCAAGATGCTGGAAAATGACGGCGTGCGGATAAGAATGGTTGGAAACGGCCAATTATATGAAAAAATGCTTGATTTAAGCAAAAAGTTGGGCGTAGTAAACGTTGATTTTGTCAAATGGATAGAGTATAATGAGTTATTGAATGAGATTGCGAAAGCGGACGTCGTTTTAGGTGTCTTCGGAGGTTCCAAAAAGGCTTCCAGGGTTATTCCGAACAAGGTTTTTCAGGCAATTGCATGCAGGAAGGCGGTAATTACGGGTGAGACGCCAGCTATAAGGGAGTTTTTTAAGGATAGGGAGGACATATTATTTTGTTTGAATAAAGATCCCAGATCGTTGGCGGAAAGCATATTGCTTCTTAGAAATAGCCCGGAATTGAAAAAAACTATCGAAGAGAATGCTTATTTGCTTTTTAAGGCAAATGCCGATTTGGAAAAAATAGGAATAGGTGTAAAAGAGACAATAATGTCCGTTTTGAATAAATAATATTTTTTCAACAGAATGAAGATAGGAATTAATGTTGATAAACTTTCAAGGACGAATAAACGGGGCGTAAGCGTTTATATTTATCAGATCTTGAAGGAATTGTCCGAGATTGATAATAAGAATGATTATATTTTATACTCAAGGCGTGATATCGGCGATAAGCCTTTTTTGAGCAATCCGAGATTTTCATTAAGCCTGGTAAAATCAAATTTCGGCCTTCTTTATTGGACTTATTTTAAACTTCCAAAACAGGCTATTGAAGATAAGGTAGATATTTTTTTTTCACCTGCGCAAAACTATCCGTTTATTTTCATGAAACCGTATGGAATAAAGACCGTAACCAGCGTTCTTGATATTGCCTTCAGGATCTTTCCGAAGCACTTCAGGGCCGGGGATAAGATTGGTTTGGATATAAATACAAAAATTGCGGTCCGACGATCCGATAAGATAATTGCAATTTCGGAATCGACGAAAAGGGATATTATCAAATATTACAAAACGGATGATGGAAAAATAGATGTAGTATATCTTGCGAGCAGAATGGGCGAGAAATGCCCGAAGTTGTGCGAAATTGATGTTCATAATGCACTTAACATCAAAAAGTCTTACATCCTTTTTGTGGGAGCGATACAACCCAGGAAAAACATAATAAAACTCGTTGATGCTTTTGAAATCTGCAAGGATAGAAATAGCGATATCGGCCTTGTCATTTGCGGAGAGAGAGGGTGGTTGTACCAGGAAATATTGGCGAGAATAAGCCGAAGCAGATATTCCAAAGACATATTTGTAACAGGCGGAGTAAGCGAGAAGGAGCTAAAAAGTATTTATTGCAAGGCATTAATGTTCGCACTCCCCTCTCTTTACGAAGGATTCGGAATTCCGGTTTTGGAGGCTATGAGTCTTGGGGTTCCGGTTATCGTACCCAATAACTCTTCTTTTCCCGAGCTCGTCGGTGATGCAGGGCTTTATGTGGACGAATATAATGCGGAAGATATTGCAGACAAGATCAGCATGATAATGAGTGATCCCGGTCTCGGAACAGAATTAGCCAAAAAAGGAAAACTGAAAGCGAGAGAATTCAGCTGGAAAATAACCGCAAAAAAACATTTGGAGATATTTGAAAGTATTTAACGGCAGTTGTTAATAAGTAAAGATCCAAAACCATGAATAAGCCGAAAATAGCGGTCGTTATCATAAATTGGAATGGTATTGTCCTATTGGAAGAATGTTTATGTTCGGTTGAGAACCAGATCTATGGCAATAGCAAGATAATATTTGTCGACAATGGATCTTCGGATGGATCAGCGGGATTTGTGAGGGGAAGATTTCCAAAGGTGGATATTATTCAGTTAGACAAGAATACCGGTTTTGCAAAGGCGAATAATGTCGGTATCCATAGGGCCCTTGAGGACAAAGAAGTGGAGTATGTGGCATTGTTAAATAACGATGCCGTTGCGGAAAAGTCCTGGTTGGGCAAAATGCTGGAAGTCGCTGAACAAAATGATAGAATAGGTTCAGTTGCTCCCAAAATACTCAAATATTACCATAAAAATGAATTTGACTGTTTTGGCATAAAAATACGCATTATTGGAAGCGGTATGAATAACCTGTTGAATATGAAGGATGATGGAAGCTATGATAGGTCATATGAGGTATTCGGGACAAGCGGCTGTTCTTGCTTATATAAAAGGAAGATGCTTGAAGATATCGTGATCGAAGATGAGTATTTTGATAATGATTTTTTTGCCTATTGTGAAGACATAGATCTGGATTGGAGGATGAGGCTTAGGGGATGGAAAAGCTTCACGGCTCCCGGATCGGTCGTGTTTCATAAGGGCTCGGCGACGTGCCAAACTTATTCCTATTTCAAGGCATTTCATTCGCATCGAAATCGTTTGTTCGTGATGTTGAAAAACTATCCCCTATTCTTTTTGGCGAGAGGGATGGCTGTATTTATATTCAGTTATCTGCATTATTTTAAAAGCATATTCAGAAACAAGGGTTATTCCGCCAGAACGAAGGAAAAAATAGGATATTTAAATACGGCAAAGTTCATAATCTTGGGATGGTCCAGCTATTTCTCACATTTCTTTAAGATGTTAAAGAAGAGGAGAATAATACAGAAGATGAGGATAGCGAGTGATCGGGATGTGTCGGAATGGTTTACATTGCTTGGTGAGGCCGATAATGTATCGGAGGCTGAATAAGCCTGCGACAGAATGGCAATGGGATGATCTTCGGCATAATATGGATTTTATTATAAGCAAATATATAACACAAATGCTCAATAATCTTATCAATAAATATGATGCCGTGTTGCTGTGCAACGCAGTAAGGGAGGGAAAATTAGGGAGAGTTTTATCCAAATTGACAGGCAGCAAGCAGACAAAGATAGCCGATTCCTGGAGGCATATAAAGAAACCGCCTACTAATTGGTATGACATACCGGCGGTGAATGAGCATTGGAATCTTCTGATCTCCGGAAGAGCAGATATTGATTATAATGAATATATCTCGCGAAAGTATTTTTCGGACCGTAAAGACATGAAAGCGTTATCTCTTGGTTGCGGAACCGGACATAGAGAGCTAAGGTGGGCAGGGTTGGGTAATTTTGAAAAGATAGATGCATACGATCTCTCAATAAATAGGATAGAATATGCGAAAAAAAAAGCCGAGGAGGCGGGATACGAAAATATTATTAATTATCAGGTCGGAGATATCTATGGACTGGAAAAATTAGATAATCAGTACGATGTCATCTTGATGGAACAGTCATTACATCACTTTTCTCCGCTAAGAAATATATTGCTTAAAATGGATAATTTTCTCAAGCCACACGGATTTGCTGTCATCAATGAATTTGTTGGTCCGACGAGATTTCAATGGACAGATAGGCAGCTGGATATAATAAATGGTTTACTGTCGGTTCTGCCCGTCAAATACAAGAAAAAACTAAGTGGTGGCATAAAGAATAGGGTTTACAGGCCGAGCAAGTTAAATTTGATCTTAAGTGATCCGTCAGAGGCTGTTGAATCATCGAATATAATTCCTTTGTTGAAAGATGTTTTTAACGTCATGGAGATTAAAGAATATGGCGGGACTATCCTGATGATGCTACTTAGTGAAATCGGCCATAATTTTCTGTCGGGTGACAAGGAAACAAGGGATTTATTGGATCTCTGCTTCAATGTTGAAGATGTTTTAATCAAACACAAGGAGATTCAAAGTGATTTTGTCGTTGCTGTGTGCAGAAAAGAATGACTATTTCGGGATAATATAAGCGGGAAGGTTTCCGGGAGGAGGTTTGGTTTATTGTATGGAAAAACAGGATTATTGCTTAGTTCTGACGAATCAGATAGTATGCTGCCAATATGATGTCGATTTGATAACTATATTCCGTTGTTTCGGTCTATGAGGACTCGCAGGTTAACCGCAAGGATGGCCTGAATTTTTTACATTAGGTATTGTATTTGACAATAGATGTTGTATTATCTTTATGCTATAATGGAATATGTGGATTTGGGTAAACTGAATAGTCAAGGGATTTGAGCGATAAAATGCTATAATAGTAAGATATAATGATACACGAAAACAGAATTACGGTAAGTGTAATAATACCTACATATAACAGGGCTAGTTTGCTGAAAAGATCGATCGATAGCGTTCTAAGCCAGACATTCGGAGATTTTGAAGTGATCATTGTTGATGATGGATCTACGGACGATACGGAAGAGGTGGTGTGCGGGGTCAGGGATCCGAGGATTAAATATATAAAGTATAATGAAAATAGGGGTGCTACGGCTGCCAGAAATGTCGGGATTAGGGCAGCCAGAGGTGAATTTATTGCTTTTCAGGACAGTGATGACGAGTGGCTCCCTGAAAAGTTGGAAAAACAAATGAATGTCTTCAAAAAAGCCGCTCGGGATGTGGGCGTGGTTTATGTAGGTTTCTGGAAGTTAAAAAATGGCAGAAAAATATACATTCCGGCTAAGGCCGTAAAGAAGAGACAAGGCGCCATATACGAAGAGCTGATCAAAAGAAACTTCGTTTCGACTCAGACGATCCTGGTGAGAAGCGAATGTTTCGCAAAAACCGGGTTGTTTGATGAAAAATTGTCCAGGCTTCAGGACTGGGACATTGTACTAAGGCTTTCAAGGTATTATAAGTTTTGTTTTATCGAAGAACCTTTAGTGTTGCAACACTATACTCCCGGAAGCATATCGGACAATTCCGGTGCGCTTATGGAGTCAATTGAACTGATAATAGATAAAAATAGGGAATATTTATATAAACACAAAAAAATACTGTCGAGGCATTATTTCCGGATGGGTAGTGAATTGTGTTCGGATGGAAGGATCAAGGATGGAAGGAGCTATCTTATCAAGTCGATCAGGCATAACATTTTAAATATTCCAGCACTGTTATTTTTCACATTGTCCGGGGCAGGATTCGGTAAAAACAATTTCAAAAGACTGGATGAATTGATAACGTATTTGACGAATTAAGCTTAGTTTGATGAGAGTTTTACTGAATATCTAAAAATGCCGTTGGAAATATATATAGTCAGCCGAAAGGTTTAGACTGGACCGGTCATCAGCAGGTTGGAAGAAGTAAGTATTCCGGTAATTAGTATTATATTTGTAAATATGAGAAAAAACTTCTTGGTATTTGGAAATCCGATAATTGAGGAGGGGGAAATAAGCGAAGTAGTTGATTCCCTCAGGGCCGGCTGGCCTGGTACTGGACCGAAAGTGAAGAAGTTCGAAGATATGTTCAAAGACTACAAAGGAAGAAAATTCGCACTGGCTCTAAATTCCTGCACGGCATCTCTGCATTTATCTCTTTTGGCCATCGGAATACGTTCCGGAGACGAGGTAATTGTTCCTGCCATGACATTTACGGCAACGGCCAGCACTGTAATTCATGCGGGCGGGAAGCCGGTTTTTGCAGATTGCGAGAAGGATACGATGAATATCGATCCTTTGGACATAGAAAAAAAAATAACTGCAAGAACGAAAGCGATAGTTCCTGTTCATTTTGCCGGGCGTGCATGTAATATGGACGCTATAATGGATATTGCACAGCGTCATGGGTTGAAAGTGATAGAAGATTGCGCACATGCGATCGAAACCGAATATAAAGGCCGAAAAGCCGGAACTTTCGGGGATTTGGGATGTTTCAGCTTCTATGTGACCAAGAATATAATTACCGGTGAAGGGGGGATGGCGATCACTGATAACGAAGAATATGGGGATAAGATAAAAATGCTCGGACTTCATGGAATGAGCAAGGATGCATGGAAGAGATTCGGCAGTTCCGGATATAAGCACTATGAAGTATTGTATCCGGGGTATAAATATAATATGATGGATATTCAGGCAGCACTGGGGATCCATCAATTGCCCAGGGTGGATAGATATTGGCTCCGTCGCCAAGAGATTTGGAATCAGTACAATGAGGCACTTAAAGATCTGCCCGTTTTCATCCCTGCTCCCATTGAAGAAAATACAAGGCATGCATATCATCTATATACATTGCTGATAGATATTGATAAGATCAAAATCAGCAGAGATGAATTATTAGACAAAATGACAGCAAGGAACATCGGCGTAGGGGTTCATTATATTGCCTTGCACCTGCATCCGTATTATAAGGAAGAGTTCGGATATGAAAAGGGAGATTTTCCAAATGCAGAATGGATCTCTGAAAGAACGGTTTCATTGCCGTTATCTGCGAAGCTGACGGATAAAGATGTGAAGGATGTAATCGAGGCAGTTAGAGATATTTTGTAACAAAATATGAATAAAATAAAGAAATTTTGGGATAATAGGGTTGACAAGTATGGGCACACCGGCTGGAGCGATAGCTCTATCTATGCATACGATCAACAGGCTCGTCTTATGGCTGTCGAAAAGATATTACAGCTTATGGCGCTAAACGGATCAATTGCTTTGGACTTTGGAACTGGTGTGGGAGATTTTGCTGATCTGTTGTCAAGATATTTCAACAAAGTAGTTGCTTTTGATGTTTCCGAAAGTGTAATTGTCAAAGCGAAGAAAAGATACGGCAGAGTTAAGAATATTCAATTTTTTTCCGGCGGTTCCATTGAGAATGTGCCAGTGTCAAACAAGGCGTTGGATCTTGTTTTATCCGTAACGGTGCTTGATCATATTATCGATGATTCCGAGCTGGCAAGAACAATAAAGCATTTCCAGGGTATATTAAAAGACAACGGCACTCTTATTATATTCGAATATGCGCTGGACCATAAGAAGCAGAAGACGCAATATCAAAGATTTATGGAACTGGAAGAATGGCGCTCGATGTTTTTGGAAAGTGGATTCAGCTTAAATAAATATTATAACTTTTATCATCCGATAGAGCATCCCTGTGACAGTTATCTGTCCTATAGAAACAGCTTTTTGGTAAAAGCACTGAACATGTTCTCGAAATATACCGCTTCTCATTTGGCAAGCGGATATCTAAATGAATTAGCGCGTAGATACTTGAAAGGAAAGCGAGACTTTTTGATAGAGGATAATAAAGAGAGTTCTCCGATTAAAATAATGATATTTAAAAGAAATTGCTGATTTTTACCGCGCAGTGTAAATTTCGGGGGTTTGCCCGGGGCAGTTAATTTGAATTCCGATGATGCATTCATAATGAGCGGCAAAGTGATTACTAACTTGATAAATTGTTTATATGATAGGAGATAATGTGCCAGAAAAAGATTATTTCATTAAATGGTATGGAGGAAGGAATTGGGATCGATATCGCGATCTGGTGGCAGGATGCATAAAATATGGCGCTCCCGGGAAGTGGCTTGATGTAGGGTGCGGCACAGGTTATTTTGTCGAATGTGCCGGAAAATTTGGGATCGATTGTGTCGGGATAGATGGATCGGCCGATGCTGTAAATATTGCTAAAGCGCGGTGTTCCAGTCTGGACATCAGACAGCATTTTTTGGAAAACAAATTACCTTTCGAAGATGATTCTATGTCGACTATAATGTGTAATCAAGTAATAGAACATCTTTCGCTCGAAGCTGCAGATCATATGCTTTCGGAATGTCATAGAATTCTGAAGCCTCATGGGGTGATATTTATCAATTCTCCCTGTAAATATAATACAAGAGAAAGATATTCTGATGAAACTCATATAAATCTGTACACTCCCGGTTCGCTGAAGATGAAGCTTGAAAAAGCGGGTTTTAGGACAGTCGCATCGCTCAATAGTCCCATGAAGATTCTTGGTACAAACAGAATATCAAAAAATATAATTTATCTGTTATTTAAACTGTTTCCGATCGATCACTTGTCGGCTTCGGCAAATTGTATCGCTGTTAAAGATAAGTGAGGACATCAGATGGGGCTGGTTGGTGTGCGGCCGGCAGGCAAGAAGCGTTATTGTTTACTGTGTCTTTCGCGCAATTAATGGATCTTCTCGTTTACAAAACATTTGTTCCCGGTTTAGAAGGTGCCATATCGAAATATTCAATTGGCAAGTTTTCAGATATCGGGTGCGGCGATAAACTGCATGAAAGCATCGTTATATCCTGTGTCGATGAATATCGGCTTTTATCACAAAGATATGTTTCGCAACAAGTCAAAAATTGATTTGATTGGGGATGACTATTCTTTTCCTGCAGATGATAGTTGTTTCGATACTATTCTTTGTACTGCATAGACCATTCAGAAAGCTTTACGCGGTTGGTATTAATTAGTTGAGAATATATGAATCTAGAAAAAAGGACCATTAGGGGTCTTGGTTGGTCCGGCATTTCACTGTTTATCCGTTTGTTGTTTAATTTTGTCATAACGGCGATCCTGGCCAGAGTGCTGGTGCCGGGAGATTTTGGAATGTTTGCGATGGTTGTTTCTTTCACAAATTTCTTTGCAATCTTTTATGACCTTGGATTAACTGCAGCGTTAGTACAATATAAAGAACCCATGGAAGAGCATTTTTCCTCAGTGTTCTGGTTAAATATTTTGGCCGGTTTTATTTTAATGCTGGTGGTAATGTTGTTGGCCTCGACAATTGCCGGTTTCTATGGGGAGAGCAGGGTCATATCCGTTGTTCTGGTGTTGGCCTCGATATTCTTCATCTCTTCTTTTGGCATGGTTCAATCCGCCATATTCACAAGGCAGCTTGATTTCAAGTCTCTGGCCATAATTGAAATACTGGCAGTTTTTATTTCCGGTGTAATCGCCATAGCATTAGCTTTTTATGGGTTTGGGGTTTGGAGCCTTGTCTGGCAGCAAGTCATTCTTAGTTTCATTGCAACGGTCTTTCTTTGGGTGTTTTCAAAATGGAGGCCTAAACTATTGTTCGAATGGCAGCGGATAAAGGAGTTGTTAGGTTTCGGTCTAAACCTCACCGGTTTCAGTTTGCTGAATTATTTTAACCGTAATTTTGATAATATTTTTATTGGAAAAACATTAGGACCCGTATCATTGGGATTCTATAATTTGTCTTATAGGCTGATGCTTTTTCCCTTAAATAACATCTCCCAGGTTATTGGCAGGGTCATGTTCCCCAGTCTTGCATTGATCCAGGGCAATAAAGATAAAATCAGTCTTATGTATATTAAGGCGACTCGACATATTGCCGCAATAACGTTCCCTTTGATGACGGGCCTTTTTTTGGTGGCGCCTCAGTTTATAAGGATAGTTTTCGGAGATAAGTGGGAAAGATCTGTTTTGATTCTTCAAATTCTTGCCTTTATCGGATTGATACAGTCAATTGGAACAACTGTGGGGTGGATCTATCAATCACAAGGAAGGATGGATATTATGTTTCGCTGGGGAAGATATGCTTCGATCATAATCGTAGCTTCTTTTATTGTGGGGGCGCAGTGGGATATAGAGGGAGTGGCTGCTGCCTATGCAATAGTTTCATTATCTCTGGCACTTCCTAATTTTATTATTCCTTTTAGGTTAATAGATCTAAAATTGTCTTATTTTATCAAGCAATTCAGATCGATTTTTCTTTCAGCGATGGGAATGGGATTAATGGTAATATTTTCGAATGTTATAATGATAAAGTTGTCAGTAGAAAATGATATGATCATTTTTCTTACAGAAGTATTTATTGGCGCTATAAGTTATGCTATCTTCATGTCGATATTTGATAAGCCTTTGTGCAGAGACAGTATTATTTTAATCAGGCAATTGTTATATTTTACAGATGCCGGAAAGTAAATCTTAAAAATTATGAAAGTAGTTATTCACTACAAGAACGGTTCTTATCTTGGTATTACTGAAAATTGGATATATAGCCAGACAAAGAACCTGAAAAGATATAGGCCAATCGTTTACGCATTATGTTCGGAGAATCTGAATGTCTATCCGACCGAATGCATAAGATCATTTGGGCCTTGCAGAAAAGGATCTTCAGAGCGCAGAACGCCCCTGATGTTTCTTAACAGAATATTCAATAAAATATTTAGTTTTTATCCGATGTTCTGCTACTATTTAAGAAAAGATAAGCCCGATCTGATACATGCCCATTTCGGTCCTTCCGGGTATAGTTTTTTAAAACTAAAGGATTATTATCATGTGCCCATGATAACGACTTTTTATGGCTATGACCTTAGCATGCTCCCCCTGGAGCAGCCCAAGTGGAGAAAGAGATATAAAAAATTATTCGCAGAAGGAGAAAGATTTCTTGTTGAAGGAAGCCATATGAGGAATTGTTTGGTGAAGTTGGGCTGTCCCGAAGAAAAAATACGCATCTTCCATCTTGGCGTGGATCTCAAAAAAATTAAATTTGTTGCGAGAGACAAATACGCAGAAAACGGGGATATCAAAATTCTTATAGCTGCCAGTTTCAGAGAAAAAAAGGGCATACCTTTCGCAATTGAGGCGGTGGGGAGGGTGGCTAGGAAGCGGTCCGGGTTAACACTTACTATAATCGGAGATTCGAATGGAAACGACGAGGGAGAGAGGGAAAAGAAGAAGATCATTGAATTGATAGAAAAGTATGACCTAAAGAGCAAAGTCAGGATGCTGGGCTATCAGCCGCATGATATTTTTGTGAAGGAGCTTTATGAAAATCATATTTTTATACATCCAAGCGTTCATGCTTCTAATGGTGACACCGAAGGAGGATCTCCCGTGTCCATAATAGAAGCTTCTGCTTCCGGGATTCCAATTTTGTCGACTTTTCATTGTGATATACCGGAAGTAGTCATTGATAATAAGAGCGGTTTTTTGGTTCCGGAAAGAAATGTCGAGGCTTTGGAGGAAAGGTTGGAATTCATGTTGACTAATTGTGATTTATGGAAGAAAATGGGTTTATGTGGAAGACGGCGTATTGAGGACGAATATGATATGATAAAACAAGCCATAAAATTGGAGGACATATATGACGAATGTGTTAGTATGAGATCAAGTTTAAAACAATAATGCAGTTTTAGGGATAATACCGGAATTGACAGTCAAGGAAATTGCGCAAGGCTATGTGAAAATGATTTAAAATGAGAATACCGGCGAATTTTATCAATATAAGAAGCATCATGACTAAAATACTTATAACTGGCGGAGCGGGATTTATTGCAAGCAATTTCATTCGTTATATTTTGGAAAAATATGACGATTATTCTGTTATAAACATAGACAAGTTAACTTATGCAGGAAATCTGTATAATCTGAGAGATGTTGAAAGAGATCCTCGCTATAAGTTCATAAGGGGAAATATCTGCAATAAAAAAGCGATAGAAGGGATTTTTAAGAGAGAAATGCCGGAACTTGTTGTTAACTTCGCTGCTGCGACTAATGTCGACCAATCGATCATTGAACCTGAAGTGTTCACGGAAACGAATGTTTTAGGCGTTCATATTTTACTTGAAGCGGCGAGAAAATTCGGCATAAAGAAATTTTTACAAATATCTACCGATGAGGTCTATGGCAGTGCAGACGAACATAAATTCAAAGAAACCGATAACATATCTCCAAATAATCCATACTCATCATCCAAGGCCGGAGCCGATCTGTTGGCGAGGTCTTATTATAATACCTTTGGATTGCCGGTGGTTGTTACGCGTTCATCCAATAATTTCGGATCATTTCAGTTTCCGGAGAAACTAATTCCTTTTTTTATTACAAATCTTCTGGAAAATAAAAAAGTTACATTATACGGAGATGGTTCCAATATACGCGATTGGATCTATGTTTTAGACAATTGTATCGGAATAGACATTGTTTTGCACAAAGGAAATGTCGGGGAAGCTTATAATATAGGGGGCGGGAATGAAAAGAGCAATCTGGAGGTTACAAAACTTATTTTGCAGGAAACCGGAAAAGACGAATCTTTTATAGAATATGTCAAAGACAGGCCGGGACATGATTTTCGTTACGCCTTGGATACTACAAAGACAAGAAAATTAGGATGGGAGCCGAAACATGATTTTGAGGAGGCAATAATTCAAACTGTTAGTTGGTATAGAAATAATGGATCTTGGTGGAAACGGATAAAATCCAAAAAGCAGTTTAAGAACTATAAGAAACAGCTCAAGGGAATATTGAAATAAGCCACAAGAAAGGCTAAACAAACTAATATAAAAGTTCATGAACGTCAGTAATGTTTGTGGTCTTATTAAAAACGAGATTCTCAGTGTCTGGTATCGAGGCGCTAACTATGAGTGTCCGTTCTGCAATAAAAAATGCCGTAAATTTTCAGTTGCCGGAATAGACAAAAGAGCGAATGCGAAATGTCCACTTTGCCAATCGTTGGAGAGGCACAGATTCCTGTGGTTATATTTGAGAAACAAAACGCCTTTTTTTGAAGAAAGGATAAAAGTGCTCGATGTAGCGCCAACTCCCTTTTTTCAGAAGATGTGCAAAAAACTTCCCAATATGGAATATGTCAGTGCGGATATATCCTCTCCGATTGCAATGGTAAAAATGGATATAACCGATATCAAATTACCTGACGAGCAATTCGATTGTATTATTTGCTATCATGTCCTGGAGCACATCACTGAAGACAGCAAGGCCATTGGCGAACTGTTCAGAATTTTGAAACGTGGAGGGTGGGCAATTATACAATCGCCGATTGATCCAAATAGAGAAAAAACATTCGAAGATCATGCGATAACTGGCTTCAACGATAGGATAAAAAATTTCGGACAGGGAGATCATGTCCGAATCTACGGGTTGGATTATATAAAGAGATTAGAAGAAGCCGGATTTATCGTAAGGATCGATGATTATTATTGTGAACTACCATCTGACATTTCACAAAAATACGGTCTGCTAAAAGATGAAAAGATATATTTTTGCATGAAGAAAAGATAGCTCTCGGCAATTAAACATTTAAGCAATAAATATGAAAGGGATAATCTTGGCCGGAGGAAATGGCACTAGGCTTTTGCCTTGTACCATGGTGATCAATAAACATCTCTTGCCTGTCTATGATAAACCGATGATCTATTACCCATTGCGGACTTTGGCTTATGCCGGAATAAAAGAAGTTTTAATAGTCATAGGAGGTAATAATCCGGGTGATTTCGTAAAACTTCTGAAGAATGGCAAAAGTTTCGGCTTAAAGGGAATCAATTATGAGTATCAGGAGGGGTCTGGCGGAATTGCCCAGGCGCTTAGCTTGGCAGAAGATTTTGCGAATAAAGAAAAGATCGCTGTACTGCTCGGAGACAATATCATTGAGGATAATATAAAAAAAAGTGTTGAAGATTTTAAAACTCAAAAAAAAGGCGCTAAGTTGTTTTTAAAAGAGGTGTCTGATCCTGAGAGATTCGGCGTTGCGGAGATAAAAGGAAATAAAATTATTGCGATTGAAGAGAAACCCAAAAAGCCTAAGACCAAATTAGCCGTTACCGGATTATACATGTACGATAGCCATGTTTTTGATGTCATAAGGACTTTGAAGCCTTCTGATCGCGGAGAACTGGAAATTACCGATGTCAACAACTATTATATTAAAAACAGTAATGTGACTTTTGAGATATTGAGTGGATATTGGGGTGATGTCGGGAAATTCGATTCGTTGCATGAAGCGGCGGATTATGTCAAAAGCAAGCACTTTAGATATTAGATCACAGTCCTTGTATAAAGATCATTGTTTTTTTCGGATGGTATTGTCAGATCGAATGAAGTTAACTGTCCAAAAAAAGAAAGGCCGTCGCCTTTCTTTTTAAAATTGATATCTTTTGCAATGTTTTTAGGAAACGCCCTTTGTCAGGACAACAGTAGAAACGACGATGACCATAGCATATGCGAGACCGCAGATGACCATGCCGATAACTCCGTAGGAGATAGTTTTCTTTGCAGTAGCAACTGAATCTTCATTTCCAGCAGCGGTTAGATATTGAAAACCGCCCATAATGATGACCAATGTAGCGATCATAGCGATGAAACCGAGAATGAAGTTGGTAACATTCATAATCGATTGTATGATGTCGGTCTGTACGTTCTTTGGTGATCTTTTGGTTCCCCAAGTAGGGATAGTAGTAGCGAAAGCGACTCCTGTCGTATATGCCAATGCGTATGCGATCGATAGAGAAGCAAATACGCTTTTTACCGTTTTTGTCATTTTGTTCACCTCCTTTCAAATATAATAAAAATAATTTCTGTAATAATTTTTATGTTGGCTTTAATACGGTTTCAACCAGTACGACTACGATAGCGTAGGCGAGGCCGCAGATTATAAGTCCCAGAAGTCCGTTTTTGATGGTCTTTTTTCCGGTTTCGGCTTGTGATTCGTCTCCGGCAGAGGTTAGATACAAGATACCGCCCCAGATTATGGCAAGCACTGCGATCGAACCGACAAATCCCAGGATCCAGTTCGTCATGTTCAGTATCGCTTTGTCAAAACTTGTCGGAACGCTGTTCGGCTTCGAAGGCGCTGACCACTTGCTCGCTGCGCTCGCGACTTCTGTCGCGAATAACATTATATTAACAAAAAAGAATGAAAAAATGTGCTTTAAATTCATTCTTTTGCAGTGATTTTCGGTCATTTTTTTATTTTATTTTTTAAAATATTTGAGAACTATTTCAGTATCGTATTTACGAAGACTACGACCAATGCATAGGATATGCCCGAGATCACAAGTCCCATCAAAGCATACTTGATCACTTTTTTGGCTTCGCTTGCAGTGTTCTGATCTCCCAGGGAATATGTGTATTTTATTCCGCCCCAGATAATCGCGAGCACTGCCATGGAAGCGACAAATCCCAGGATCCAGTTCGTCATATTCAGTACGGCTCTGTCAAAGTTACTAGGAAGGCCAAAATCATTTACGGGAAGGGCCCATTGCGCAGAGGCGATTTGGATCGGTGCAAGACAGACAGCTATATATAAAACAGGTTTTAATAAATTCATGAGTTCTATTGCTTATCTTGTGTTAATTATTGCACAATAAGTCTTGAAGGTCAAATGGCTATGTAAGTATGGTGCTGACTACAACGATCAGGGCATAGGATATGCCTACAACTACAAGTCCCATGAGGGAATATTGGACTATTTTTTTGCCCGTTTGAGCTTGTTCCTGGTTTCCTGTGGACATAATATAATATAAACCTCCAATAATGATCATTATAACACAAATCGCCGTTGCAAAACCCAGGATCCATCCTGTCAGGTCGTGCAGGGCTGCAGTGAAGGCTTTTGATGGAATTCCCGCTCCGCAATCCGCCTTACAATTGAAGATGTCTTCGCCTGCTTTCCAGTCGCACGTGCCGTCGGGGCAAGCGGCAGCGATCACCCTATTGGCAGAGAATGGCAGAAATGTAAAAAACAAAACTAACAATAATTGTGCGAAAAAACGCTTTTTCATTCGTTTTGAATATTTTTATTTATGAGCGCGATAGTTTTCAATTGCCTTATGGAGCGCCGTTGCGGCGAGGTTTGAACAATGCATTTTGACCGGAGGAAGCCCCTCGAGGCTGTCCGCTACATTCTTGTTGGAAATTTTTAATGCCTCGTCCAGCGTTTTTCCTTTGGCAAGGTCCGTTACCATCGATGAGGTGGCGATCGCAGCTGCGCAGCCCAGGGTTTCGAATTTAATATCCTCTATCGAATCATTTCTTTTGTCTACTTTTATATAAATTTTCATCAGATCTCCGCAGACCGGATTGCCTGCTTCGCCTATTGCGTCCGCTATTTCGATTTTACCATAATTGTGCGGCTTTGTAAAATGCTCTATGACCTTTTTTGAATACATATATGTAAATTTATAGTCTCGCGGTGCTTGATTAATGCTCTTATTGTATAATATCATAGATTTGTGTCAAACGGGACTTTTGCGGGATGTTGAGGCGAAACGCAAAAATGCGGTAAAGCTTCGAATTTGAATGTGTTTCTCCTACATTGCTCAGCCTACGTCCGGCTTTCCGTTCGTCGTAAAAATTTGACATTTATCCAATGTTTGCTATTATTATATTACAGGAGATGATCATTGTGAAATCAAATAAAATAATTCCAGGCGAGGAAGAAAAGAAATTCATGGGAGAGCCTCTCCCAATAAGATTTATGAACAGAATGTTCAATTTCTTCGGTTCTCTGGGACCGCCAAATAATGGTAAGGGCAGTTTTATGTAACTTCCCTTTTATTTTATCAAGATCGCGCGTTGCGCGTTTTTTTATTCATTGTCAAAATTTCGTGTAAAAACAGTTCCAAATATTTTGTCCGATGCAAGGTCTGTGCTGGCCTTCATTTCATTCACAGCCGCAATTTGCATATTATTGGAAGTCCATGCGATCTTCCAGTTTATGGGAATTGTGATCAATGAATTGAATTTGCTTCCCCTGCTTCCCAATTGTTTCTGGACCAAAATGCTATATTTTTCGGCAGGTTTCGTGTAGTCGTCGAAATTTATCTTATATGGAAGCTTGTACTTGTATGTAACTTCAACTTTTTCTTTGGGGCTGACAAAGACCCAGTTTCCGAATACGGTCTTTCCCGATTCTTCGAATATCTGCGTTTTGGAATCAACGTCGATCCTAATGGTCTTTTCTATTTTTTCAACATCCTCATCGGTCTTGAATCCGCTGTAGTCCATCGGAGGGGCATATTCTTCAATGGTATGGCCTTTTGCTTCAAGGAGCGTGCTTCCGAGCGGAACATACACTCTCATATAATCCGCGTTTACGCGATTATACCAGTCATAGTCGCTGTCTCCTCCATTGTGGATCCTGGTTATTTTTACGGTATCAATGATCGAACCATCGGCCATTATTTCGGTCCGGAGATCTATTGTTTCGTCGACGACAGCATCCGTTTTAAATCCGTTAATGTTACTGTTCACGACGCTGAGATAGTCCCCGCTTGAGTTCTGGATCTGTCCTCCCCATCCTCGTTTCAGGATCATGTTCTCTATTTCAGCCTCTCTGTGAAAAAGGACGATATGTTTTTCTTTCAGGCTTTTTTCGAATGCCTCGAATGTTCTCAGGTATTTTGATATTTTTTCTTGGGTTGAAAGATTCTCGGTATCCAGAAGTTTTTCTATGATCCTCGGAGCAAGATCAGCCAAGAACTTTTTGGGATTGTTCTCTTTCTTGTCATACAGTTCCTCGACTTGAAGCTGGGTCATCCTTAAAAAATTATCCTTGTCTACGATCGTATTGTATTCGGGCATTGCGATCGGTCCGGTGATCCCTAAAATATTTTCTATCACATTCGGAGTGATGGCTATGACGCCGTCAACCGTCGGTCCGCCTGTTTTCTCATAGAATGAGGCAACCTTTTTCGCGCTGAGCGGAAAATCCGCAAACCAGTTCGCATCGTGCATGCTCCAGGCGGCGCTGATCTTCTGGATCGGCATCGGAGGAACTATCTTTTCTTTGAGCTGGCCATCCGGATTGAATATTCCATCCACGAAGAAGTTCTCCAATTTGCCGTTTTCGATGTCGGCGATGGCATAGCTTCCGATAAAACCTCCGCCTGCCCTGATCTCGGTATTGTTCTCAAATATGAAAAGATATTTTTGCAGGCGGTTTTCGCTGCCCAGCATTTTGAGCAGTATCGGAATGTCCTGGTCCAGATTTTTCATGTTATTTGCGACATAAGGAACCTTGTCTTTCAGTGTGGCCAGTTTTTCGCGATAATCTTCCGGAACGAAAGCATCATCGATATTCTGCATGTTGTCACTTGCAGTTTCCAGGTGTGTTGAAATTTTCCTGATGTGTCCCTGAAGAGGATATATCTGGTCGATGGAGAAATTGTTCTTGTCCAGAAAGGAAATATCTTCGAAAAGGCCGGCAGCTTCTTTTCCGGCAAGGGAGACATTTTCTCCCGCTGATGCGATGTTCTTTGCTGTGGAAAGAGGCGTGTTGATGGGGAGGCTGTTCAGGATTCCGGAGATCCCCATTCCGAGGTCATCGATAGTGTTTTTGGTATTTGAAAAATAGAGATTTGCATTGGAAAGATTATTTTGAGTATTTACCAGATCGGAATTCGAGATGGAAATGCCGGCATCTTTCAGGTATCCCAACGCCTTTGTTCCTTCGGCGAGAACCTGATCTTTTCTCTCCAGCTCTTTTTCGAGGGAAGCCAGGCCAAAGACCATGGATGTTACGACCAAGGCGGATGACAAGAAGAAAACGAAATTCTTCGCAAAAGAGAATGACGGGCGGGACAGCAGCAGCTTTTTTTCAGGCCTATCCGCCGCACTCGACTCCTTCATCTCGTTGCGGGTGTTTTTTGTCTCGATCTTTTTTTGGGCGGATCCTTTTTCCGGCCTGATGTCTTGTGGGCCATCGTTCTTGAAAGCGGCCTGTTCTACCCAATCCTTTCTTTTTTGGAAGACACGTTCCGTGCCGATCTTCGCGCTTTCCGTCCTGATTATTCCGGAAACGGACTTTTTGTTATTTTTTGTCGGAGCATCGGCGTTCTTTCTGGAAACAGAAAAATTGCGGAGATCAACTACGCCTTTTGTCCTCAAGTCCCCCCTCTGATAGAGAAGGTTGGATTTTCTAACGGGAATGATGTCCACAATAGAAAAATCAAAATTTAAAAATCAAAATGCAAAATGAATGTGTTTTAAAAAATTTATAATTTTTAAAACTCCTAAATTTTGATCTTTGATTTTTGCACTTTGAATTATATCGGGATTTATTGAGTAAAGTATTATCTGTCGACAAAATGTTTTTACTTCAGCATCCTTTCGTATATTTTCAATGTTTCTCTTCCCATTTTTTCCCAGCTGTATTTTTTTACCTGCTCGAAACCTTTTTGTATGAGTTCATTATACAACTTTTTGTCCGTCAGAACCAGCCTCATTTTTTCCGCCATCTCCCTGTGGTTGTTCGGATCGAAATAGATCGCGGCGTCCCCAAGGATCTCTGGGAGGCTGGTTCTGTTTGACGAGATCACGGGCGTTCCCGAGGCGAATGACTCAAGGCCTATGAGGCCGAATCCTTCATAGAAAGAAGGTATAACAAATAAGCTCGCGGCATTGTAGAAGGCGGGAAGCTCTTCCTGGGCGATAAAGCCGATCCGCCTTATATCTTTTTCAAGGCCTAGTTTTTGCCAAGTTTTCCTGACTTCCGGATAATATGGATCTTCATTTCCGCCGAGAACCAGATCGAAATCCATTTTGTATTCTTTTTTCAGGACACCGAAAGCTTCTATGAGGCCTACGAGGTTCTTGTGATTCCTCCACACGCCCGTGTAAAAAATGAAAGGTTTATGAAGCGCGTATTTGCTTTTCAGCGCACTTATTTTCGCGGAATCTTTTTGGGAGGAAAATTGTCCGTCTACGCCTTCATACACCACGTCTATTTTTTTTCCGTTGATCCTAAAATGATCCACGATGTCTTTTTTGGTGTTTTTGGAAACTGCAATGACTCTCGAAGCCTTTTTTACTGAGGAATAGAAGACGGCGCGGAAGCCGACCCTCCGGAGCAGGGATTTCATCTTATGTCCCGGAAAGAAGAATGGGGTTATGTCATGGATCGTAACGGCCGATTTTCCGAAATAAAGGATCGGAGAATTGAAATGTGTAAAATGCACCAGATCCAGGTTTTGCCGGTATAGCTCAAAAGGGAACAGCAATTGTTCGGACCAGCTGTACCACTTTGAGGATAACTTCACTTTTTTTATCCTGTCGTTCGGAGTTTTGAAATTGTCGAATTCCTCCGGAAGCAGAAATATGACATAGTAATTTTCTTTGTCGAATTCGAAAATACAGCCGATAAGATGGCGGATGTAATTTCCGATGCCGGTCTGGGCGAACCCATACATTCTGGCGTCTATGCCGATGGTTAATTTATCTTTCATGGAATGGATTATTGACAAATCTTAAAAAATGATGTAGTATATATAAAAAAGAGAGGTGCTATAAATATGAACCAGAAAAGTTATCAATTTAGGAAGCTTTTTAACAAGCTCTGTGTATATTTGTTGGTTGCCTTGATCTTGATTACGGCTACAACAACGTCTATATTGACAATTGTTGATATTCCCACGAAGCTGATATTCAGCGTGTTGGGCATTACGGCTTTTGTTTATATAGCATTTAAGATCAATGAGATAGAGAGGAAATCTTGTTTTCCAAATGAATCCAGCAATAGCTAGTAAATCTGGCTATTTTTTTATTGCAGCGCTCAGGCGTTTTGCTGTTTCCGGACGGAGCAGGGTTTATATTGACTAAGTCAGCGTTATGTACTAGTATTATTTCTATTGAATGGAGGCAATTATGAAAAAGATCGACAGGTCATTGTTTGGAACACTGCTGTTCTTATTTGGAGCAATGGTTGTCCCGCTGCTTCGCGACTATGGATATCTCCCCATGACACCTAAAACGATGTTATTGATCACGGGGTCGATGCTTGTAGGCTTATACCTATGGATCTCAGGATTAGGGAGTGAAGGAGAGCGATCAGCTCAACCCGGTAAAAACTAGGCCGCAATCAAAGTTTCCAAAGTTTCTCTTGCACAACGCTGCCAAGAGAATTTTTTTATGCGTTCAAATCCTTTTTTTATGAGAATGTCTCTCAGCTTATCGTCGGTGAGGACGTTTTCGATCGCGTTTGCAAGTTCATCCAGGTCATAGGGATCGACCATTATCGCGGAATCCCCTACTGCTTCGGGAAGGGATGAAACATTGGAAGTGATGGCCGGAACTCCATGGGACATAGCTTCAAGAGGAGGAAAGCCAAAGCCTTCATAAAAAGATGGATAAACAAAAAGATCAGCCAATCTGTATATGTATTCCTTATCTTTTTCTTCAACAAATCCGGTTAGTATGATATCATTTTTCACCGGGGATCTGTCTATCTTATCAAATATTTCCTTGTAAAGCCATCCCTTGGAGCCGGCAATGACGAGTTTTGGAATGTCGAATGTCGAATGTCGAATGTCGTTTTTTGTTCTGAATAATTCGTATGCCTTAATGAGCCCCACTATGTTTTTTCTGGGTTCCAAAGTGCCGAGATAGAGGATGTATTTTTCCGGCAATCGGTATTTTTTTCTGATCGCACCAACATTTTCCATTTTTATTTTTCCATTTTTCATTTCTTGTTCTATCCCCGAATATATGACCCTGATCTTTTTTGGATCTGTGCCGTAGAGGCTTATAAGATCGTTCTTTGTTGATTGAGATGCGGTTATGATCCTGCTGGCTCTTTTCGCCTGATTTTTCGGGTCCATGGAAAAATGCCAGTATGATTTGCTTTTTGAATAAAATTCGGGATATTTCTCAAAGCTGAGATCGTGGAACGTCACGACGCTTTTGCATTTTCGGGAAAGTGATGAAAGGAATATGTGAGGAGAGAACATGATGTCGATTCCTCCGAGCAGCCTGTCTATTTCAGGTATTCCGGACAGTTTTGAGGAAATATCAAGGATCCTGTTCGGAATACTTGATTCTATCAGTTTCACATTCGGCAAGTCCAAAAAGCCGTAAGAAAGCCTTACTTTTTTGTATCCATTATAAAAAAGCCTGAACTCGATGCCAGTGTCCAGACCAAGCATATTTGAAAGCAGTTTTTCCGTGTATGCTTCGATCCCCGTTCTCGTTCCTCTTGCTAGCATTCTGATGTCGATGCCGATGATCATTTTTCCGTATTATATGTTATTTGGATCTAGAGCTTCGTAAGCTAATGTTCACCAATAGCTCATAATTTTCATTATAAATTCCAAAAAGAAGCTTGTCGGAAAGGCTCTCAGTGCAGATATTCTCTTGAAAGCGCTATGAATATCCCAAGAAGCAGTCCCGAAGCGATCCCGATCACAAAACTTGCAAGAGCATCCAGTTTGTTTTCGACGATAACAGGCATCCCTCCGGAAATTAAAAATGACACTTCCCCATTGCTCGCTTTTTCGAATGATGTTGTTTTTGAATTTACGACCTCAATGATCGCTTTGGATATCTTGCCTGCTTCATCGGCGTTTTTCGATTCGAATTTTACTTCGACGAACTCGGCGGACAATTTTTTGGCTTTGAATTTTTTTGAATAGCTCTTGATGTTCTTGAAAGCCGGATCGATCCCGGACCTGGAGTATATTTCGTTCACGATCTCGGGGCTTTTAAGCCATTCTCCGATGGAATCGGATAGCGTGTCGGCGGCTTCAAAAGCGTAATATCCGTCGAACTTGAAATCCTCCGTTTCCTGGCTTCCGTTCTTGTGTATGAACAGGGACTGCGAAACGTCATAAGTTATCGGCCTCAATATAGAGAATAGAAAGGTGGAAATTCCCGTTATGGCGCAGACCGTTATTATGAGCCTATGGTTTTTTTTGATGAGCTTAAGATATTCCTTGAGGTCCATGATATAAAATTAAAATTTAAAATTCAAAAATCAAAATGACAATGTAAAATCTAAAATATTTTATCATTTTAATCTGTCATTTTTTATTTTTATTTTTGCATTTTTCACTAATGCTATTTTTGAATCATTTATTATTTCTAAACTCCATATATTCTCTCTCAATGTATTTTCTGATCTTATCCTTGAACATTTCCTTATCGAATTTGCCTGCGTGTTCCCTGATGCTGGCCGGATCGAATGTATCCGGATCGAAATTATTGACGATATCGATGACAGCTTGCGGCGTCTGTTCGTCGAAGAACAGGCCCGTTTTTCCTTCAATGACGGTTTCGAGGGCTCCGCCGCCGCGATAGGCAATGACGGGACGGCCCGATGCCATGGCCTCGAGTGGAGTGATCCCGAAATCCTCTTCCGAGGGGAATATGAAAGCCTTGCATCCGGAATAATATTTGCTCATTTCCCCATCCTCAAGATAACCCAAAAATTCTATATTGTCATTAGATCTTTTTCTGAGGTCTTTCATTTCCGGACCCTTGCCCATAATTTTGAGCGGGAGCCCGAGGGCATTGAATGCGTCGATGACAATGTCGAATCTTTTGTATGCGAGAGCGCGGCCGACCATGAAATAGTAATCCCCGACTTTTTCAGATATGGAAAAACTTTTCATATTTACGGGCGGATTGATGACCTCGGACGTTTTGTTGTAGTATTTTCTGATCCTTGAAGCGACAAAATTCGAATTGGCTATATAGAGATCCGGCCTGTCGGCGGAGATCTTGTCCCACAGTCTGATATAGTTCATGGCAAAAGGGATCAGTTTCTTTGTCAGGTTCGAATATTTGAATTCACGCAAATATTTATGGCAGTCGTCCCATGCATATCTCATCGGAGTGTGGCAATAGGTAATATGGAGGGTATTCGGTGAAGTTATGGCTCCTTTGGCGTAGCTATTGGAGTCTGATAGGACGATATCGAAGCCGGAAAGATCGAATTGTTCTATTGCCATAGGCATCAAGAGAGGGAAAAGCCTGTGATGAGAGCCTATGAAAGGTATTTTTTGCAGGAATGACGTGTGTATTTTCCTGTCTGAAAAGGCCCCGTTCATGAGTTTTCTGTCATAGACCATCGTAAAGATCGGAGCTTTCGGGAATATCTCCGTGAAAGCTTCCAGAACCCTCTCGGCACCTCCATATTGCACCAAGTAATCATGCACAAGCGCTACTTTCATAATAGCAGATATTAGATATTGGATATTTGAATATTGTAATATCTAATTTCCAATATCCGATATATCCGATTCAGATTAAATCCTTCTAAAAAGCTATGACCCAAGAAGCTGTCATTAACATACTGACATTTTATCAATAAAAGATACTTTATTCAAATAATACAATAATTCCGGATCATTGCCGATCCGGAATCCGGGCATATTATGAACCCAACTCCGCTACGAGCAGCGGAGTATCGGGGTGGGTTTTTTATGAGCTGTTTCGGCTCCGCCTTCGGCGGACATCCTACATTTGAAATATTATTATATATTTGTGGCAAGCCGCGGGGTTTTCTGACACCATAATAAAAAGGGATCTTACATTTTTTCATGGCTGTCCAGTTCTTTGTTCACGAGTTTGTCCGCCAGCTTATTCTTCTCCCTTGGGATATGAATGAATCTCACAGAATCGAATTCCGGGATCAGGTTTATGACTTTTATAAAGAGCGGTTTCAGTCCCTCGTTTTTGATCTTGTATTCACGGTTCAATTGTTTTACGACAAGCTCGCTGTCCAAATGGCATTCGATGCTTCCGGGGCCCATTCTTTTATGTGCGAACAGCTCTTTCGCCTTGTGAAGAGCCAGAATAAGCGCTTCGTATTCGGCTTGATTGTTTGTTGCGTTTCCGATATATTCCGAAACTTCCAGGATCACTTCTTCCTTGTCTTTGATCACGACTCCGCAGGCGGCAGGTCCCGGATTTCCGCGCGCTCCCCCGTCAGTATAAATCATTAATTTATCGAATTTGATCATCTGGCTTGACAATAATGAATTAATTTGATAATATCTCATGTTAAACACTCAGGAGGTGATCTGTTTGACAGAGGATGAAGAGAAGACAAAAGAAACTGAAACTGAAGCTGAAAAAAAAATTAAGCTTAAGTCTTCCATTGCAGCCGTGACATTGATGCTGTCGCTATTCATTTTTGCATGGGTAGCAGCGCAATTAAATTCTTCAGATTTTTGCGGCAGTACGGCCTTGAATCAATTTATGCCTATAGTATATATTCTAATTGGAACAGCCAATCTATATATCGGGTTAAGAATAGTTCAAGAGCTGATCGGGAAAGATGGTGATGAGCGTGTCGAGGAAATCGCGAGATCAATTTCTTTCGTTGCATATAGTTACTTTTTGGTGTTTTTGCTTATAATGCAAAATAGCTGCGTGCATCGCTACGGGAATAAATTTGATCTGTATTGGATGTTGCGCGAAAGCTTTGTGATAATATGTGCGGCATTTGCCATCATATGCGCATACCATACCGTTTATTTATTAATAAAATATATAGCAAAGAGAGATGAAACATCTAACCAATAAATGGTTAGTTTTTTAATTCATATTCGGGCTGCCTGTCTTCAAAGCTTCAATCTCCTCTACTGCCTGGTTCACGATATTTTCCAAGTTTCCTCTGTCGAGCTCTATCATGTCCATCATATTCGAAAGGATGCCATCTATGCGTTCATCAAATTTGTTGTACGTCATGACGGTTTGCGCCTGTGAGGCGAAGACGCCGACTTTGCTGTTGGAATTGACCTGTTCTCCCGTGAGGTCATTTCTTGCCGCTGGCTTTCCGGTCGAATCCAGATATTTTTTCGAGTTTTCCTTCTGTGCGGCAAAGCTTAAAAAGCTCCATGCAAGTTTCTTGCAGTCGATCTCGTCGGAGAGTTCTTTGGGCATGGATCCGCAACTTTCCTTTTTGGATACCACGGGGGTCCAGACGCTGGAGATATTTATGGGAGTCGAGTCTTCCAACTGAGGCATCGGAGATATGCCATATTTGAGGTCCGGAGACGCGGCCAATAGATTGCTGATCTGGTAGCTATAGCCGAACATCATGGCGACCTTCTGGTCTTTAAATGCTTCAAACGAGTCGGGTTTCGTGTTGTTCCAGGTGTAGATATCTTTCAGGGGATCAGAGAACTCGCTGTAGAAAATTATTGCCCTGAGCCCCGGATTCCTTTTTTCCGGACCGCCCGTCGTGATAACTTCGATCTCTTTGTTTATGTCGACATTTCCCTCTTGGTCGATTATTTTCGCTCCGCCTTGCATCATGAGAAGCGCCAATATGTCGGATGACCGATTTACGTTCTTTCCTGAACCTATTGCAACGCCGGACCTTATTATATTATCATTCTTGGTCGAGGTGAGTTTTTTTACATCATCCTTGAATTCTTTCCATGTTTTTGGAGGATTTTTTATGCCTGCTTTATCGAAAAGCTCGATGTTGTAATAAAGCGCAAGCGAATCCGAATATGTCGGGATGCCGTAAAGCTGGCCCGAATAGACCCAGCTTTTTATGGTTTCCTGCGGAAAAGCGTCCAATATATTCTCGAAGGTCAGAAGTTCATATTCCTTGATGTATGCTTTGTTCTGTTCCAGCGGAAAAAGATCCGGTGCATATCTTTCGAGCCAGTTGCTGCTTATTGTAAAGATGTCCGGGGAAGTACCGCTTCCTTTCGCGGCAAGCAGGTCTTTTTCATATGTCAGATAATCTTTTTTTGTGTAATTGATCCTGATGTTGATCTTTCTGCCGTTTATTGTGAAATTTTTGTTCTGAAAAGCGTTTATTATGCCTTGCCAGCTGTCCGAATTATCCCAAAGCCCCCAAAATTCCAGCGTTACATCGATCGGTTTCTCATTTGACAGGACCGGCGCTTTGAAATCAGGATATGCCTTTACGAGAACATATCCCGCCGAAGAGATGATAAGAAGCAGGACTATTACAATGAATATTTTTTTTAGCATTTTATTTTAGAAATAGTTTTTATTCATGCAGTTATTCCGCATGGCAAGCCGCCCGTATCAATTGAAAATGCAAATATCAAAATGAAAAAATGGAAACTTAAAATGACAAGATTTTTTAACTTTATATTGTCATTTTGATCTTTGATCTTTGCATTTTGATCTCACGTATGTTTTTCAAACAACTCCAGAACTATCTGCTCTAGCATACCGTGCGATGATCATCGCACTTTTATTGTATCTTATTTTCCGATAAATTTCAAAAAAAATAGCAATGAGCCGATGAGGATAGCGAGGTCTGAGATGTTAAAAGAGAAATAGCCGGCTAATGTGATATAGTCCATGACATATCCCGCCGTAATTCTGTCGATGGCATTTCCCATGATTCCTCCGAAGATCAGTCCGGCATAAACGGCAACTCCGCTTTCACAGGATGCGAGCAGCGCTTCCTTTTTATATATTGCATAAAAGAAAGCAAGGGCTAGAAAGATCAGTGCAACGCTGCCGTCGAACGGAAGGCCGAAAAGAGCTCCGTGATTTCTGTATACAGGGTAATCGAGTATTTTATTGGCGAGGGCGAATTTTATTGTCTGATCAAGGAAAGAAACGCCAAAAACAACGAAGAAAAATGTTCTTGCATAGCGTTTTTTCGGATTAATTTCAGTCTGCATAGGATTAATTTCTCACTTCGCTGCATTCAACGCATAGCGTCGCTTCAGGCATGACCTCGAGCCGTTTGGGGTTTATATCTTTTTTGCACTTGGAACAGATCCCATAAGTTCCCTCGGATGTTTTCTTGAGCGCATTGCCGATGTTCTTCAGGCCTTTCTCAAGATCATGCTCAACTGAGAGCTTGCTTTCGTAATCCGTCGATTCAATGGCATTTTCGTCTTTATGGTCGCCGAGGTGCGCGAACTCGGTTCTGAAGTCATCCTTGATCCCCTTGTTCCTTTTGGCGAATTTTTTAAGCTGAGCAACGAGATGCTGTTTTTTTGCGATGAGTTTGTCTTTTATCTCCTGAATTTTTCTTGTTTTTTTTTCATTTGTCATAAAAGAAGTTTATAGATTAAGTCAAAGGATATATAAATGGCGATAGAAATGCATGGCCCATAGGATCTTCCGGCTTAATGCTCTATCCGGTCCGGGCCAGCTGGCAGATCATAGGTGACAGAAAAAAAGAACCGGTCGGACATTTATTGGTGTAAACGTAAAAATATGCTCCTGCGGAGCTTGTATACATATGATATATAATATTGCATTAAAAATCAAATATCTTATAACCCTATATTAAAAAAAGGCCTATTGACCGCATAAAAAGCAAAAAAGGCGTTGATGACCTCTATAATAAATATTTAGGCTCAAGCCTTTTTAGATCACTGTCTAGGATCTAATTCATCCGGGTGATGGATGGCTGCAGCTGTGTACATATCTGAATATTAATTCTTTGATATGCAGATACGTACACAACTACAATTAGATCAATTAGGACAAAGATCTCATTAGTTCTTTGTTTTTTAAAGAACCATACACTCCCACCATTATTGCGTATTTTCCTACATGTTTTTTTATTTTTTTTATGTTTTTATTTTTTTGTTTCTTTTTTCTTTTTATTTTTTGTTTTGTTTTTTTATTTTCTTTTTTTGAAAATGGAAAACACGACTTCAAACAGCAAGGAGAAGATTGTTTGCAATGATTTAAATGTCATTCACGGCCTAGTGGTTTGTTTTTAACCGGACCGAAACCGCGAATTGAAAATTGTACTCATTCTTCTTCCAACGTTATATGGGAGTTTGTTATGTGAAGGTGCAATCCGTTTCTCATTACATATACAGTATAACATGAAAAAACTGCTTGGTCAATACCTTGGCATGTATAACGTGATATAATCGCTAAGAATAAACGAAAAACAGTCATTTTATTAAACAAAAACGGCCGTAGAAGTCAAGTAACTCTAAGACCGTTTTTGAAATAATTATCAACAAGTTATCCACAATTCACTATTTCTCGCTAACTTCAGCTGTTTTTTCTGTGGATACAGCTTTCGGTTCTTCAGCTTTTGTGGTTTTTTGTTCTTTATTTTCAGTTTTCTCTGATTTTTTGGCTAAGATTGGCTTTAATCCTAGTCTATGATCCTGAGGTTCGATGGAAATTATCTCAAATTCATAGGATTTGCCTACTTCCATGTTCTTCAGGCCGCTATCATCGCCAAGTTTTGACACATGAGCTAGTCCATGTATGTCTTTATCGAGCTGTACAAAAGCGCCAAATGGATTGACCTTGGTCACTTCTCCCTTTACTTTCTGGCCAACCTGGTACTTTGAAGCGACATTCTTCCATGGGTCTTCTTCGAGGGCCTTGATAGAGAGAGATATCCTGGAATCATCAATTCCAATGATCTTGCACTTTACTTTCTGGCCAACATTAAAGATCTTTCTTGGATCATCAATCAGTTTCCAGGCCAGCTCGGAGATGTGAACTAATCCTTCAAGCGTACCATTGAACTTGACAAATGCGCCAAAATCCACTATACCGCTGATTTCGCCATCAACAACATCACCGACTTTGAGAGTAGAGATCTTTTCGTGCTCTTCTTTCTCTCTGGTGGCTTTTTCGCTAACGATAAGCTTTCCTTCGTTCTTATCGATGCCAATGATCTTGACCCTGATGTCCTTGCTCACGAGTTGCATGAGAAGGGACAGGATCTTGTTCTTATCGCCATCGCTGACTCTGGGGTAATTATCGCTAGAAAGCTGGGATGCGGGGAGGAATCCTATCATTCCATTGACCTTGACCATAAGTCCGCCCTTGTTGGCTTCCAGGACTTTGGTTGTGACGATTTCGCCTTCGTCCATCTTCCGCTCAAGTTCCTTCCAGATCATGTCCATGCTTGTCTGTTTGAGCGACATTTCCACAAATCCGTCTTCATTTTCAAGGTCGGTGATAGTAGCGGAAATAGGCGTTCCGGGCTTCAGATCTTTAAAAGAGCTGAGAGTACTGATTATGCTTTTCCCGTAACCATAAATAGCCCCTGTTCCGATCGGACCGAGGTCTACATATATGATATTACTGCCTATTTCGATAATACTACCCTGGGCAACATCTCCAACTTTTGGCAGCTTTGGCGCGTTTTCATCGTTCAGCAAAGCTTCCATGTCGTTGTTCTTGCTTACCTTCTTATCGGAATTCGACATTTTTTTACTCCTTTCTTTTTTGGATTTTTAGCCGTTTCCTGCGAATATACGCATTAGGGCATATACAAGAGAGGCTAAATGGTAAACTCAGTATAATCCATATTTAATATGTTGTCAAAAGCCTTTATCCATGATAGTATTTAACTGTGCAAATACGCATTTTTCAGCGTATTTCAATGGAAGATTTGATTTACATTTAAGAACAAAAAAATGAATATTATCTGGTATGGACAGAGCTGTTTCAGAATACAAAGCAAGGACATTACTCTTTTTACCGATCCTTTTGACAGGGCGATCGGCCTCAGACCTCCGTTCGGTGCGGCAAATATAGTGACGATCAGCCATGATCATATAGATCACAATAATCATGAAGTTTTGAAAGGGGAATATTCAGTTGTCGACAGCGCGGGCGAATATGAAATA
Organism: Candidatus Paceibacterota bacterium; assembly: GCA_041661265.1. Taxonomy (NCBI): domain Bacteria; kingdom Bacillati; phylum Minisyncoccota; species Minisyncoccota bacterium. Next base: position 75,805 of record JBAZUT010000008.1, read on the forward strand.
AATAAAGTGGTTATAAAGGGCATTGATTCATTCCATGATGACAGTGAAGGCAAGGAGAGAGGCCAGAATGTGATATATAAGATAGAAATGGAGGATATGAAGATATGCCATCTCGGGGATTTCGGACAGTCAAGCTTTTTGAACGGACAGCTGGAAAAGATCGGACAAGTCGATATTCTTTTCATACCGGTCGGAGGGGTTGGAACAATAGACTGGAAGGTCGCGCAAGATATAATAAACGAGATCGAACCGAGGATCGTTATTCCTATGCATTTCAAAATAAAAGGTTTGACCGGAGAATTTTCAAAACTGGATACTGCGGAAAAGTTTTGCAAAGAGAATGGAGTTTCTCTTAATGACGCCGTAGACAAGCTCAGTTTGAAGAAAAAAGAACTCCCTCAGGATGAAGCGAAAGTCATCCTGATGAAACTTGCTTAAAAGCCTAAGATCTTTTTGTGGTTGATATTATTTCGAAGATAAAAGCCATAAGGAACAAGCCCGAAGAAACAAGAAAAATGATTTTGTGGACAATGGTTTTTATCTGCATGGTCATTGTTTTCGGAATATGGATATTTTCTTTTTCGAGGACAATGAATAATGCAAATAATTGGTCAGGTTTGGATCTTGATAAATCTCCGAACTATGGAAAATTTACGAAAAGCTTTGATGATCTGGAAAAAGAGAAAAAAGAAGCGATGAAAAATGTGACGCTTGAAGTTGAAAAGGCGGAAGCTGTGGCTATCGCGATGAAATATGTTAATGAGAGCAAGGTTTTGGAAGGGATCGGCGCAAAGGACATAAAATTGACCAAGGCGGAGAAGATGGGCGGTGTTTGGCTTCTGGAATATGGACAGATATATAAGAATATTCCGGTCGAGCTTAGTGATATTGCGATCTCGGTCAACATAGAAGACAAATCTGCAAAGATCGAAAAGAGCGTCTATTATACCGGGATCGATCTGGAAGTAGTTTCGAAATTATCAGAAGCGGAAGCGCTGGAGATCATAAAGAAGGAGATCAAGGCGGAAAGTGTGATAGCGAAGAAGTCTGAGGTCGTAGTTTATACAGTTGAAGGCGGCAAGGAAGATCCGGTTCATCATCTTGCATGGAAGGTAAATGTTTATGATGAAGAATCGTTTTTTGATGCGACATACTTCGTAGACGCGAACAGCGGAAAGATTTTGTCTGAGTGAGATAGTTCAAGAGAATTCAGCGAATTCGGGCGAATTTAGGAGCGCCTGTAATATTTCAATATAAATAATAACAATACTATGAAAAAAGAGGCAATTGCTGAGGGTCCGGAAAAAAAAGCCAGTTTCGGCAAAGTGGAAGATATACAGATAACGCAAGAAATGCAGGATTCATATCTTGATTATGCCATGAGCGTTATCGTTCAGAGGGCGCTTCCGGATGTCCGGGACGGCCTGAAGCCCGTGCACAGAAGGATATTATATGCCATGCATGACATAGGCCTCAGACCGCAGGCGAAGTTCAAGAAATCTGCGACAGTGGTCGGAGAAGTGCTCGGAAAATATCATCCGCACGGAGACGCGGCGGTCTATGAGTCGATGGTCAGAATGGCGCAGGACTTTTCAATGAGATATCCGCTCGTCCATGGACAAGGAAATTTCGGTTCGATGGACGGAGACAATGCGGCAGCTATGAGGTATACGGAATGCAAATTGAAACAGATCTCCGAAGAACTTCTTACGGATATAGAAAAAAATACGGTTGATTTTGTGGACAACTACGATAAGTCCCGGAAAGAGCCGTCGGTTCTTCCCTCGAAAGTTCCTCAATTGTTGCTGAATGGGACCGTCGGGATCGCAGTCGGAATGGCAACGAGCATACCTCCGCACAATCTCGGAGAGATCATCGATGCTACGAATCTTCTGATAGATAAGCCGGATGCTTCGGTTGAGGATCTCGTGGAATTTGTGAAAGGACCGGATTTCCCGACCGGAGGATTCATTTTCGGACACAAAGACATTTTGCAGGCTTACTCGACGGGAAGAGGAAAGATCGATATGCGCGCAAAGGTGGATATTGTTGAAAATCAGAAAGGAAAATTCCAGATCATCGTGACCGAAATGGTTTATCAGGTCAACAAGGCCGCTCTCATCGAGAAGATCGCCGATCTGGTGAAAGAAAAGAAGATCGAAGGAATAAGAGACCTTCGGGACGAGTCGGACAGGGATGGAGTCCGTGTTGTCATTGATCTCAAGAACGATGCCTATCCCAAGAAAGTTTTGAACAAGCTCTATCAATACACCGATCTGCAGAAGGCGTTCCATATGAATATGCTTGCGTTGGTGGAAGGGATCCAGCCGAGGGTTCTGAATCTGAAGATGGTCCTTGAATATTTCATCAAATACAGGGAAGAGGTCGTGAGAAGAAGGACGCAGTTCGAATTGGACAGGGCGAAAGAAAGAGCGCACATACTCGAAGGATTATCGATCGCGCTTGACCATATCGATGCGATCATCAAGACCATAAAGAAATCTCCGACCAAAGAGGAAGCGCATACGGCTCTTATGAAAAATTTCAAACTGAGCGACAAACAGGCGGATGCTATCCTGGAAATGAAGTTGCAGGCATTGGCCGGACTTGAAAGAAAAAAGATCAAGGATGAGTTGGAGGAAAAAAGGCTGCTCATCAAGAATCTGGAAGCGATCCTGAAAAGCAGGGCAAAGGTCCTTGGTATCATCAAGACCGAACTTGCCGAAATAAGAGAGAAATATTCGGACGAGAGAAGGACGAAGGTCTTCAGAAATGCCATCGGGGAATTCTCCCAGGAGGACCTTATTCCGAGCGAAGATGTAATCGTGACCATAACCAAAGAAGGGTATATAAAAAGGATGAGCCCGCAGATCTATCATGTGCAGCACAGGGGAGGAAAGGGTGTGATCGGAGCTACGATGAAGGAAGAAGACGTGGTGGAACATTTTTTCACGACAAATACGCACAATAATCTTCTATTCTTCACGAATATGGGAAGGGTATTCCAGACGAAAGCATATGATATTCCTGCGAGCACCAGGACGGCAAAGGGGCAGGCTATCGTCAATTTCCTCCAGCTTTCACAAGAGGAGGATGTGACGGCAGTTGTTTCCCTCGCCAGCAAAGAAGAAATAAAATTTCTTGTAATGGCGACGAAAAATGGTATAATAAAGAAAACAGAGATCGAAGAATTCTCGAACGTTAGAAGGTCGGGACTTATTGCAATAAATCTCAAGAAGGGTGACGAACTCAGGTGGGTCAAGCCTTCCGGCGGTTCTGATGAGATTACGGTAGTGGCGTTCAACGGACAATCGATCAGATTCAAAGAGAAAGATATCAGGTCTATGGGCAGGAACGCGTCCGGCGTCAATGCCATGAGATTGAAACCTTCAGTCGAAGTTGTGAGCATGGACGTGATTCCGTCGTCAAAAACCAAAGACACGAGATATATTCTGACAGTGACCGAGAACGGCTTCGGAAAGATGAGTGATCTGAAATATTATAAGGTCCAACGAAGGAGCGGAAGCGGCATAAAGACAGCTATCATCAACAATAAAACCGGAAAACTCATCGGCGCAAAGGAAATTGAAGAATCGGCCGTTGAAAAGGATCTGATCATAGTTTCCAGGAAAGGGCAGATCATCAGGATACCGATCTCGAGCATTGCGAAGTCAGGCAGAGCAACTCAGGGAGTGAGGATCATGCGTCTTGATCCGAGCGATAAGATCGCCTCAATTACCGTTATATAGACCTTGGCGTGATATTTTGCATGATGCTCGGTGTTCTGGAAATATGATAAAATAGTTTTAAGTATACAGTATCTGGTATCAAGCATTTAGCATAAACGCATACCACTGAATATGTGAATCTCATGGATAACGAGATTTAATTTGCTTATATATAAAATATATGGAGGCTAAAAGTAATTTAGAAACTGTTCAAAAAGTCGGCAGCGGCGGATTTTTGAATCCCGAAAAGATCGTGGACTCTCTGATTATAAAAGGCGGATACAGAGTTGCGGATTTCGGATGCGGAGCGGGATATTTTACCATACCGATCGCCAAAAAAGTTTCTAACGGGGGAAAGGTCTACGCTATTGATGTTCTCACCGATTCGCTTGAGGCTGTTAAGAGCAAGGCCAAGCTTTTTGGTCTTCTTAATATCGAGACCGTAAGGGCAAATGTTGAATCTGTCGGAGGCACAAAGATAAAAGACAGGAGCCTGGATCTTGTTGTTCTTGCCAATATATTATTCCAGTGCAATGACTATAATTCCGTATTTTCAGAGGCCAAAAGGATCCTCAAGGACAGCGGCGAGGTCGTCATTATCGACTGGGTGCCGGATTCCGTAAAGATGGGTCCGAAATATGAGCACTGTCTTTCGAAGGATGACGTAAAGAAACTTGCCATCAGGAACGGATTCAGATTTATGCGGGAGATAGACGCGGGAGACCGGCATTATGGGATGCTTTTTTCTTTGATCTGATCCTGCTGAGCGGACGGCCGATAGCTTTGATCTTTGGTCCGGGAAAATGAAAAAATAAGCGGAACCGGTATCGTTTAATGCGATTATTTTCTTGCGGTATATTTCCTTGAATATCTTTTTTTGAACAACAAAAATTAATTTTTAAAACAAAATAAATGACTCCACAGAGAATGATGATGATATTTTTGGCTACGATATTTTTTTTGATTGCGGGATGGTATTTGGCCGGGTGTCCCGGAACAAAGGTCTGTCCATTCTTCAGAAAAGAAAAAGATCCTCCAAAAAAAGTTTATCTGTCTTTTATCGGACCATGGGATAGCGCTGCAGATTGGGGAGAAGTTACTGAAGCATTCAGACAATACAAGATGCAAGAAGCCAATGGATATATCGATGTCAATGTGATATACGAGCAGATCGACGATAATATCAATTATGAAGAGATCATAAAAGAAAGGCAATTTGATGATGAAGGACCGAACATTTTCATGTTGTTCCATACCTGGATGCCTCGCTATGAAGGAAAGATATTGCCGGTACCGGAGACCATGATGACGCTTGATGAATTTAAAAATACTTATGCATATGCGGCAGTTCAGGATCTGACAGCTGCGAATGGCACCATATACGCATTGCCTTTTTATGTCGACACGCTGGCGCTTTATTACAATACCAAAATGTTCTTGAACGAGAGCATACTTGAATATCCGAGAAATTGGATCGAATTCGAAAATTATGTTGAAAAATTGACATATTACAAAAAGGATGCAAGCGGCAAAAATATTTTTGATGGGAATGGAGATCTGATGATAGATTTTGCCGGAGCGGCTTTCGGCGGAGGCAGTAATGTGAACAGAAGCCAGGATATCGTTATGCTTCTTGTGATGCAGAACAACTATGATGAAAAAAATATCGTGTCTTTCAAAACGGAAGGTGCTGAAAATGCCATTAAATTTTATATAGATTTCACGGATCCGAAGAGCAGATTCTATACATGGAGCAAGGATCAAATGTTCTCAATCGATGCATTTACGCAGAGAAAAGCCGCAATGATGGTGAACTATTCAAAAGAGATCCCGAATATCCAGAGCAAGACCGGAGGGACTATGGATTATAAGATAGCGCCGCTTCCGCAGCTCGATGACAGAAGAAAAGTGAACTATGCGAGCTATTGGGTTCCGGTCGTGGCCAGCAAGGCGCCCTGCGCTGCTGCCGCCGGATTAAGAGTGGATTGCTATGATCTTGCATGGGAATTTTTGAATTTCGCCTCGCAAAAAACATATGCGAATATGTATTTGGATAAAACAAATCGGGCTGCTGCGAATCTTGAGATCGCCAGGGAGCAATCGCTGGCCGGAGATGCCAGAAGCGTTTTCGCAAGCCAGGTGTTCACTGCGCGAAGCTGGATCAATCCTTACGATTCCATTTCGGATGAGAAGCTTCTTGAAATGATAAATCAACTGATTGCGAACAAGGAAGGTCGGCAAGATATCGACGGAGCTATGACGATCCCCAGAAGATATATTTCTGAAATAAACAGATGAGAGCGTTGTATTAATTGATGAAACAGCTCATCCCCCTTTTAAGGGGGATTTTAATCCTAATATACCCAAAAAATATGGAAAGTGAACGTGAAATAAAAAAAGAGATCCCTTTGGGATCCGATCCGGAAAAGAATAAAGATAAATCAAGGAAATGCTGCCATTTCAGGTTGATGGGCGTAGTCATTTCTTGCGTCATACTTTCTTCGATCTTTGGAACATTTGCTGGATTTCTGTCATACAAGATGGCGAAAGATCGTTTTGGTGGGGAAAAGTATTATGCGGGTAATGCCCCGGCTGCGGCGCTTCCCGATGGAAAAACGAAAGTGGTGAAGGAGGAATCCGCGATAATCGATGCGGTGAAAATGGTCAGTCCGGCGGTTGTGAGCATTATAATTACGGAAGATCTTCCCAAGGTCGAACGATATTATTCAGACCGCTTCGGAAGCGATCTTTTCAACGGGACACCTTTTGAGTTCAATGTTCCCCAGCAAAGGCAGAACGGTACGGAAAAGCAGGTTACAGGAAAAGGCTCCGGCTTCGTCATTTCAAATGACGGATATATTGTGACGAATAAGCATGTGGTAAGCAATGAAAAAGCGGAATATACCGTTCTGATGAATGACGGTAAAAAATATGATGCAAGGGTCGTAGCACAGGATCCCGTGAACGACATCGCAGTGATCAAGATCGATGCGAAAGACCTGCAAACCGTTGAATTCGGCGATTCGGGATCTATCGAGATCGGGCAGGTGGCTATTGCGATTGGAAACGCTCTCGGGGAATATAAGAACACGGTGAGCGTCGGCGTAATTTCGGGTCTCGACAGGTCCATTGTAGCCGGAAGCGAAGCGACGGGAGATCTTGAACAATTGAAGGGTCTCATTCAGACCGATGCGGCGATCAATCCCGGAAATTCGGGCGGACCTCTTTTGAATTCCAGCGGACAGGTTGTCGGGATGAATACGGCGATCGCAACTAATGCGGAAGGCATCGGATTTGCGATTCCAGTGAAAGAAATAAAGAAAGTCGCAAATGATGTGATGACGGAGGGAAGGATCATCAGGCCCTATATCGGCATCAGATATATGCAGATCACAAAGGATCTTGCGGCAAAGAACAATATTTCATATGACTATGGAGCATTGATCGTCAGGGGCGGCAATAAGGAAGATCTGGCGGTGATACCGGCGAGTCCGGGCGACAAGGCGGGGCTCGTTGAAAATGATATTATCTTGGAAGTTGACGGAGTGAAACTGGATGAAAACAATTCCCTGACGGACATTGTGGCGGGCCATAATGTCGGAGATGAGATCACTTTGAGGATCTCGCATCGCGGCGAGGAAAGCACGGTGAAGGTGAAGCTGGAAGAAAGAAAACAATAAATTAGTATGTAGTATCATGCGAGGTGCGATTGTTCTATTGCTACATTGCTCTATTGTTAAAATACTCTCTCCAAAGCCTGTTTCAACCGGAATCCTCCAACGTTTAAAAATTAGTTCATTAACTCATTCGTTAGAAATTAAAAATTAAAAATTAGAAATTTTACACCCATTCCCCTCTAGAGAGGGGGTTGGGGGTGTGTGAATTCGTATTTGTCCTATGTTCCATCAAAATCTGAGATTGCTTCGGTCATTGCTATTTCCTCGCAATACCCGTTAAAAGGAAACGTCAAGGATAATAGTTGGGAATAATGAGCTATACAGTTATAAATGATAATTTAGAAGCATCATAGCATTCATTGTTTTTATTCAGATTGAACATTATTAC